>DATDGX010000209.1:0-6616 GCA_036521875.1 Binataceae bacterium (SeqCode) | reverse complement strand
TCTTCGCGCGCGCGAGCCAAAGCGCCGCGTCAGGGTATGCGTCAGCATTAGTCCGCGCTATAAGTGAGGTGTGGCAGAGATACAACCGAGGTACGAGTTTCGGGTCTGGGCAAAAACCCTCGACGAGCCGCGCAAGCGCCTGGCGGCCGTCCCCGGAGGCAAACCGCAGGAAAGCACCGAGACCTATATACTGTCAGCCGCGACCAGCACGACCAACGTGAAGATTCGCGCGGCGCTGATGGACATCAAAGAGCTGGTTCGGGAACAGGACGGCCTCGAGCAGTGGAATCCAACGCTCAAAGAAGAGTTCCCGATCGTCGCCGCAATAGTCAGTAGCAAGATCCTCCCCGGCCTGCGCGCGGAAGTGCCCAAGCTCTCGCGCGAGCGCTACACGCTGGACGAGTTCCTGCGCGAAGTCGTCGCGACGCATCCCAAGCTCAAGGCGGTCTCGCTGACCAAGTTCCGCACCCAGTACAAGATCGACGGATGCACCGCTGAGTTCACCGAAGTCCGTATCAACGACGCCCAGGCGCAAACCGTTCAGACCGTCGCGGTCGAGTCCGAGGATCCGGCCGCGGTGCGCGGCGTGGTCACCAGGCTCGGCCTCGGCACGACCCCCAATGTGAACTACATCCGCGAGCTGAAGCGGCTCGCGGGGATGGGTGGTTGACGCGATGGCCAAGGAAATCGAGCGCAAGTTCCTCGTCAAGCCGCGCAAATGGAGCGAGCTGGGGCGCGGCAATCGCATCCGGCAGGGCTACCTGAGCACCGCCAAGGAAGCGACGGTGCGCGTGCGCACCTACGGCGACAAGGCGTATATCACGGTCAAGGGCCTGACCGTCGGCGCGACTCGCGACGAGTACGAGTACGAGATACCGGTCGACGACGCCAACGCGATGCTCGATCGGCTGTGCGCCAAGCCGCTCATCGAGAAGACCCGCTATCGCATCGGGCACGGCGGGCTGACCTTCGAAGTCGACGCGTTCGAGGGAGTCAACCAGGGACTCACGGTCGCGGAGGTCGAGCTCGAATCAGAGAAGGAGTCGGTGTCGCTGCCCGATTGGATCGATCGCGAAGTCACCGGCGATCCCAAGTACTACAACGCCAATCTGATCGCGCATCCCTTCTCGACCTGGTAAGCGTCGAATAGCCAGTTCAACTAACTTGTGGATCGCGAACGGCGGGGTCGGGCGAAGCGCCGTCGTCCTTGAGCGCGAACCCGGGAAGTTCGCGCGCCGCGCCCGGGGTCCGCGATCTCGCGCGCTGTAACACGAAGCGCCTTACCGCCCGGCGCGCCGCACCGCGACTGGTGCATACCTGCGCGCACCCGGCAGCCAGAAGCTCGGCGGCTTGCGCGACCGCCGCCGCGCCGCCGGCGATCACCGTCAGGCGCGGCGAGGCCGCCTTGAGAGCGCGCGTTAGTTCCACCGCGGCCGGAATACATTCGGTCATCGTGCACGACAGGCAAACGATATGCGGAGCGAAGCGTTTGACGAGATCGCAAATCTCGTCCGGCGATTTATTCTCACCCACGATACTCGCCGCGGATCCGTCCTGGCGCAGCAGCTCCATCAGCAGCAGCAGCCCGAGATCGTGAACCTCGCCCGGCGCATACACGCCCAGCACCCGAACGCTCGGAGAGGTGCGGGGCTTGGCGAAGCGATTGCCCAGCTCGGCGATTAGTTCGCGGCTGGTATCCACGATGAGCCGCTGATTTTCCTGGCTGATATGATCTTCGGCGCGCTCCTCTCCCATCAGGACCAGGGCCGGAACGATGACGTCGTTGAAGGTCGGCTCCAGGCCATTTTCGTCGCAGTAGCGAATCCCAAGCTTGCGCGCGCCCGCCGCATTCATTTCGAGCAGCATGCGATAGTAGTCGTGATAATCCTCGAGCACTCGATCGGCGCCGAGCAGGATCGACAGAAAACCCAGCGCCGGGATGAAGTCGCCCGCGACTTTCAGGCACGCAGTCATCGGGGTGGCGAGCAGCAAGCCGGGCAGCCCCCAGAGCCACGACCAGTAAACCGCGGAGACCAGCAGTGCGACCGGGGAAACGTCGATCCCGCGGCCGATCAGGATTGGCTCGGCGAACTGCGCCGCTATCTGATCGAAGATTAGAAAAGTCGCCAGCACCTCGAGTGACTTGCTCCATCCGGGAAATATCGCGAAGGCGACCAGCGCCGGCAGGAATGCCGAGGTTATCGCGCCGACATACGGAATGAAGCGGAGCAGGAACGCGAGCAGTCCCCACAGCGGCGCACTGGGTAATCCCAATAGCCAGACCACCGTTCCCGTCGCGATGCCGAATGCGAGGTTGGTCAACGTGAACAGAAGCAGATATCGGCTGATCGTGTGGCCGGCGGTCTCGATGGCTTGGGAAGCCACCGTGATTCGTGCGCGCGCGGCGAGCCGCACAAAGCGGTCGCGCAAGTCGCGCCTGCTGTACAGCAGGAAGAACACCAACAGTATAATCAGTAGCGCGTCGACGATGCCGGCGAGGACCGGGCTGAACAGTTTCAGATTGTCAGTGATACTCGGTCCGACCGGCTGCTCCTGCACTACTCGCGGCGTGCTCGCCGCCGGATTGGCTATCTGCAGCCGCCGCTGTACGTCGGAAATTCCGTACTTGATATGCGCGAGCCACGGCGGCGACGCTTTCTGCAACGCTGCCAGCTTATTACCTATATTGTCTGAGTATCCGGAAACCTCGTCGGCGATGCTGGTCAGCTCGACGGTGAGAAAATAGCCAATTCCCGTGATGATGCCGATCGCCAGCAGCACGACCATCGCCGCGCTTAAGAATCGGCCCACGTAAGGCTCGAGACGCGACACCAAGGGACTGAAGACGACGCCCAGGATCAACGCCATCGTCAGCGGCAGGAGTACGTCTCTGGCAAAATAGAGCGTCGCGGTACCGACGATCAACGCGAGGATCGGCGCCGCCGCCCACGCGAGCGCGGAGGAGTCGTCACTTTCGGCGTCGGCTGAGTCTGCCAGCTTGTCCTGCTCGTCGCGCGCCTCGGGACTCACCCCGAGGGAAAAAATCCCGGCCGGATTCGACGAGCTGGGGCGCGATTCTGACGGGCGCAGTTCGGTGGGGCGCGGTGGTTCGGTATGTGGCAACTCTTTAGGCAAATGATTGTCGCAAATCAAATGGCATACGGCCGGCCGAACACTTTTGTTCAGACGGCCAGTAAACTATCGCATCATCGAATAAATAGTATCATGCGGAGTTGGCTATTTCTTGCCTTTGACGGCATCCTTGACGGCGTCGACTACTTTTTCCGCCGCTTGCTTGGTCTTGCCGGAGGCTTGATCGATCTTTCCTGACCGCCGCAATTTGTCATCATTGACCAGAATCCCGGCCGCTTCCTTTACGCGTCCCTTCGCTTCTTCCGCCTTGCCACTCATGGGTCGAACCTCTCTCGTGCCTCTCTTTTGAGATAGTAATTTAGTAGCGGCGCCGGCCAGTTAATAGTAGCGAGAACCGGCCCGCTATAGTGGTTTCGAGTTCACGCTTCGCGCTCAGAGCAGATGCGTGATCACATACCAGATTACGAGTACGGACACCGGCACGCCCAACAACCACGCGATTCCGTAACGCATCATGGCGACACCTCCTGCTGATAGTTATTCAGTCTTATCCTCATAGCCATCGCTCACTTGGAGGCGGCCGATGCCCGAGCGCTGTCCGGCTTCGCCGCTCCCTTGCCCTTTGCGAGTTCCTGCTTGCGAGCTTCCAACTGTTCGCCCAGCGCCTCGAGGCGTTTCTCGCCCAGGTATTTCTTCGCATCGGGAAACATCTCGCCCTCTTCTTCCTTCACATGATGCTCGACGTCCTCTTTGAGGACCTTCAGCTTCATGTCGTAGGTCTCGTCGGACGGCGCCGTGCCGGCGAGTTGTGCCAGGAGGCTTTTGATCTGCTTGTGCTCCTCGTAGGCTTCCCTCACTTCGTCCTTGACCTGTTCGGAGCGCGCCTGTTTGACCGCCGGGTAGAAAATCTCTTCCTCGATGGTCGCGTGGATTTCCAGAGCCATTTTGATCTGGCCGAAAATTTCAGCCTTCTTCTTATGCGCCGACGAGCCGTGTTCCGCCTGTTCCACTTCTTTGAACAGCTTCCCCACCGTCTCGTGATCCTTCTTTAATAGAGATACCGCGTTTGCCATCTCGACCTCCGTGTTGATTGCCGCCTGTTTAGCGGAGCACGTATCGTGCCCGGCACGCCTCTCCGCTCGATGTGGCTAATCTCAGGAACTCGAAAGTTGCTTTGGCGTTGACCCGGTTCGGCCACGTGCGGCGGCGGCGCGCTACCGCGATCGTTCAGGAATGCGAGCAGATTCGACGCTCTTTCCAGCGATCGAGTTGGTCAAAAGCCGGACGCGAGCGGCGCCGAAAAGGATTTTCTGCGCCCGTGTTCAACGGTGCGGTGCTGAACTCTCGACGCCGAGAACAGCGCTGGTACCATCCAGATTTCGAGCGTAGTCGGGTGTTTTTACCGGACTTTTACTCGTGCGCCTGGAATATCCGACCTCGGTCTCTCCCGCGGTTTGACGCACAAGTTTGACGAAATCGCGGTAGCGCCATATGCCAAGGCGCTGGAAGTCCTATAGCTCTTGACGGATAGCTGGAACCGGCACCGTGGAATTGCTTACTGATCAGGAGCTGAGGCGGTTGATCCCGTCCAGCGCCGCTGTCTTATAGCACTCGGCGAGCGTCGGATAGTTGAAGACCGTATTCACGAAGTAGTCGATAGTGCCCTTCATCGACAATACCGCCTGTCCGATATGAACCAGCTCAACCGCCCCGTCGCCGACGATGTGGACGCCGAGCAGTTCGCGAGTCTCGCGATGAAATACCAGCTTCAACATTCCACTGCTGTCCCCGATAATCTGGCCTCGTGCGACTTCCCGGTAAGCAGCCTTGCCGATTTCGTAGGGCATGCCTTTGCTGGTCAGGTCCTCTTCGGTGGCGCCGACGAATGAGATTTCCGGGATAGTGTAGATTCCGTACGGGAACAATTCCGGCGCGTGTACTGCGGGAACCTTGAAGGCACGACAGACGGCGATCCTTCCCTGCTCCTTGGAAGTGGAGGCGAGACTGGGAAATCCGATAACGTCACCGACCGCATAGATGTGCTCGACTTCGGTCTGGTAAGAACTGTTAGTCTTGAGGCGGCCGCGCGCGTCGGTCGAAAGGCCGGCCGCATCCAGATTCAGTTCCGTGGTCGATCCGTTACGGCCCATGCTGGACAAGGCCTTGTCGGTAACGATCTGTTTTCCGCTTTCCAGGCAGGTACGCACCCGCTTGATGCCGTCCTCCTCGAAAACTTCTATCGATGAGACTTTCTCGCCGAGGCGCAACGTCACGCGACATTCGCGCAAGTGATAGGTCAGACTCTCGACGATTTCCGCGTCTACGAAGTCCAGCAGCCGGGGCCGCATGTCGATGAGAGTTATCCGCACCCCCAAGGCGCTAAACATGCTCGCATATTCGCAACCGATCACGCCCGCGCCGATCACCGCCAGCGTGCGCGGGAGCTCGTCGAGCTCCATGACATCGTCGCTGGAAAAGATACATTGCCCGTCCAGCGGAGTCTGCGCGTCGCGGACGGCTTGAGTACCAACGGCCAGCACGATCGTTGCGGCCGTAATGTGTCTTTGCAGTCCGCTCAATTTGTCCTCGAGCCGGAGCGAGTGCGGATCGATAAAACTCGCGCTCGCGGTTACCAGTTCGACGCCGTTGCGCAAGAGCTGATGGCGCAACACGTCGATCTCGTGACGCACCACCGGATTCACCCGGACCAGGAGATCCTGAAACGTGATCTTTTCCTTGACCCGGTAGGAATCGCCGTAAATCGCGCGTTCGCGATAACCCGAAAGATACAGGATCGCTTCGCGCATGGTCTTGCTCGGAATGGTTCCGATGTTAACGCAGATGCCGCCGACAATCGGCTTGCGTTCAATCATGATGACGCGTTTGCGCAGCTTGGCGCCCTGAATCGCGGCGTGATGTCCTGCCGGACCGGAGCCTATTACCGCGAGATCATAATCAAAATCAGCCATCGTGATGTTGGTGACGCTAACGCTTTGGGCAACCTGACGAAAGAGACGTCAAGTAGAGGACGCGGCGGGCGGCCCGCGCATGACCGATCGTCATCGCGGACCGCCCGATTGTCAGTTTAGATTCAAATTGACGCCAGTATTCGCCGCAGACCCTGTTACGGGACGAACGTACCCGCCGTGCCATTAGTGAGCGAGGTACCGCCCCCCACTGTTGCGTTGGTGGCGGTCGCCTGGTTGGTTTTGCCGCCTCCGACGCTGGAGAATTGCCCACTGGCTATGTTCGCGCTGCCGCCGCTGATGTTGGAGTCGCCGCCGCTCGCGAAGTTGTTGAAGCCCCCGCTTACGTTGTCGCGGGCGTTGACCGCGGTGTTCAGGTGGCCGCCGCCGACACTGGAGTCGTCGCCGAACGCGGTGTTGCTGAGGCCGCCGCTGACGCTGGCGTCCTCGCCGGTCGCCATCCCGTCGAGGCCGCCGCTGACGCTGGCGCCGACTTCGGTCGCCTCGTTGTCATCGCCGCCGCTGACGCTGGCGTTTAAGGCGCTCGCCAGGTTACC
>DATDGX010000208.1:0-12914 GCA_036521875.1 Binataceae bacterium (SeqCode) | reverse complement strand
GCCGCCACGGCCGATGCCGATACCGCCGCCGCCGGCCGCGCGCACATAGTCATTGGCCATCCCCACCGCCTGCGAGGTATCGACCGCAGTCGGCTGTTCCATCTGCTGCGGCGCGGTGTCGGGCATCGGCACTTCCGGCATATCGAGATCCTGCATCTCGTTGCCGCCGCCTCCGCCGCCGCCCGCCTCCAGGTTGACCATGATCAACTCGCGGCCGCGCTGCTCGTGTATCGAAATGATCAGGAACAGCAGGATGAGAACGTGGATCGCGACCGAGAGCGGGAACGGTCCGAGCATCAGCCGAAGGGCGTCGCGGATTGACTGCAGCCGATTGACGTCGGCCTCATCAGCATCGCGATTGGCCTCGGCCTCGATCTCCCGTTTCGACATTATCCGGTACAGGATAAACGCAGTCACGAATGTCGAAATAACGACGACAATGACGATTGCAGCGATCATATGAAAATGTGCTCCTCGCTCGGGGCGCCCAGCACGCGCGCCGAGGCCGAGGTCCTCATTGGCTTAACCATGGCGCGCGTATTGACCGTGGCACTCGGCAGCCATTGGTACTTCATCATCAAGCTTGGCAACCTTGGCAACCACAAACTGTTACGCTCCGCCTCCGGGCGCGCCGCCGCTCGGTGGCGCGCCGCCGGGTGGCAGCGACGACACTGCTATCGCGATCGCCTCGGCGCCCGCCGACTTGGCGATATCGAGAATGCGGACCATATCTCCAAGTATAACCTTTGGGTCGCCCTGGAATATCACAATTTTATCGGCCGACGCGGCAAGGGCGTCATGCAGCGCCGGGGTAAGTTCGGCCTCGGTCACCAGCTTGTCGCCGATATAGATCTGATGGTTCTCATTGTACGATACCACGACCCCCTTGGGCTTGTCGGTCGGGGCTGCGGCTTCGGCCTTGGGCAGATCCACGTGCGCCGCGGATTCTATCGTTACGGCTGTCGTCACCATAAAGATGATCAGTAGCACCAGGAAAATATCGGTCAGCGGCGTGATGTTGATCTCCGCGAAGATCCCACCGTCACCGCTTGGACCTGACATAGCCATTTGCAAACCTCCTGAGAGTGGCCGCTAAAGCGGCGGCCTCAAACCGATCAGGCCCGCCTCAGCCACCTGAGGACGATTGGTTGGCCAATTGCGTGCCAGTGACCCGTTTCGCCGCGATCGCGATCTGGCCGGCACCGGCTGCCTTCGCGATGTTGAGTATCCTGACCATGTCGCCCAGCAGGACCTTGCGATCACCCTGGAACACGACGACCTTCGCGTCGACCTTGGACAACGCATCGCGCAGGGTCGGCAGCAACTCGCGCTCAGGAACGTCCTTCGAGTTTACGAACAACTCGTGCTGAGACGTGTAGGTCACTATGACGCCCTTGTTTTCGGGCGCGGTATTGGTCGCGTTGGGCAAGTCGACGTGCGCCGCCGACTCGATGGTGACCGAGGTGGTCACCATAAAGATGATCAGCAAGACCAGGAAGATGTCGGTCAGCGGGGTGATGTTGATGCTGGCGAAGAGCCCCGAGGCTCCGCCGCTCGGGCCGCTAAGCGCCACGCGCCTGCCTCCCCTGTAATGCCGCGTCGATCAAACGATCGGCGTTCACGTGCATCACGGCGTTGATGTTCTTAATTTTTTCGTTGAAGTAGTTGTAGAAGATGACCGCGATGATTGCGACCGCCAGTCCGAGCGCCGTTGAGATCAACGCTTCCGAGATACCGGCTGCGACGACCGAGAAACCGCCGGTACCCATAATCGCCATCGACTGGAAGGCGACCAGGATGCCAACGACGGTTCCGAACAGCCCGATGAAAGGTGCCGAGGCGCCTGCGGTCGCAAGCACCCAGATGTAGCGCGTCAGCTCGAGCTGCTCCTGGTAAAGGCGCTCTTCGTCCAATTCCGCCAAATGATCGCGATCGAGCGTCTGCGATCCCGCGATGATGGTGTGATAGACGCGCTCGGGCGGATTCGCGCGCGCCTGCGTGGCCTGCAATGCCTCGTTAACTTTGCCTTGGCGTAGTTGCGGAACCAGTGAATCCGCGAGTTTCGCGGCTCGCGAACTGATTCCGCGCAATGCCCACAAACGCTCGAATATGATCGCAAGGCACGCCACCGAAATGAACAGGAGCGGATACGTGGCGTAGTAGCCCTGCTGGATCATCGCGAGAATACTGAACTGATTCTGCATCGCCTATCCCCTACGTTTGATTAGATTTTGAGCGGCATAGTCGAGGTTCCGCCCGAACCTTCACTTAACTAACCAGTGCTCTCTAACTAATACTAATTGCAGCCCCAAACTGCCAACGGTAGCCCCAAACTGCCTGTGCGGTTCTCTCTGGAACCGCGCGTGCTTTAACCTGACCCCTATCGCTACAACTCAATCCCCCACCAGCCGGCATCGACCAAAGCTGCTTGAGATGAACGCGGAAGGCTTGAATGCAATAATGTTGGATTTTTGTCAAGAGCGACGAACCATCTGCACTCGCGAATGCTCCAAATCGATCGAATAACGCAGCAGCCAACGCACCGCGCGGCAGCTCTCCAAGCTGCCTCCGTCTACGTACACATCGAATCGATGCGAGCAGTCGCGCATCGGCGATGCTCGCGCAGATGCTCTCGCGACTGCGCGTTGCGCTTTCGGCGACGCGTAATAGTCCGACCAACCTCGCAGTCACGGACCGACCGACTTCCCGGTCACGACTCGGAACGGTACTACCTCGCCTTGACTTCTTTGGCCCTCAAGTCTATCCAGAACTTGCCACGACTCGCTCCCAGCCGGCGGTTTTTCCGCGGGTCGGGAGCTTTCGAAGACGTTGAACACGCGCTTTAATTAAGACGGTGCAGCATCCGGTTCTGTTCAATTTCCGTGTTCAGGCTGAAGCCCGAGAGTCGCACTCATCGAGTCCGCCCTTGAGCCAGCGATTGAGTCTTTCGCGCTCCAGCTCAAGCCAGGGTTCGAAGTTAATTGCGGCGATTTTCGCCGGCGGTCTGGCACTCGCGCTGGCCGCCTGCCACGCGAAGCCGGTCGAGGCTCCCGCCCCCGCGGTGCCCGAGGGCAGTCGCGTCCAGACCGACGAGAGCAGCAAGGCCCTGCCGGCGGACCTGTACGCCGGGATGCCGGTCTATCCGGGCGCCATCGTCGAGCACGTCCACAAGCCTAAGGGCGTGATGCGCGAGATCATGTTCTCGAGCGCCGCGCCGTTCCCTGATCTGCTCGCCTACTACAAGGACGGCCTTGCCAAGGGTAACTTCAAAGTCACCTCCTCGCTGATAATGGCGGCGCGCAAGACCTGGTCGTGCGATTTCCATCGCGAGGGACGCCCCGGCACCATCATGCTGTATCCCTCCGATGCCGATAAATCGAAAACCACCATTGACCTGATATATGAGATTCCGCAGAAATCCGACGAGGCCCTCTTTGAACCCAGGGAAGACTTCGACGTAATTGGGCCGGGCGATGTCGCCCAGAAGGCTCCAACCCCGAACGAGAAATGAGGAAGCAGAACGATGGCACTACTGGATGGAAAAGTTGTGGTAATCAGCGGCGCCGGGCGCGGCATCGGCCGCGAAGAGGCGCTGCTCATGGCCAAGCACGGCGCGAAGATCGTGGTCAACGACCTCGGCGGCCATTTTGACGGCACCGGGCAGTCGCGCTCGCCGGCCGAGGAAGTCGTGAAGGAGATTCGCACCGCCGGCGGCGAGGCGGTCGCCAACTACGAGAGCGTCACCGACTTCAAGGCCGCCAAGCGAATCATCGATTGCGCGATCGACAATTTCGGCAAATGCAATATCGTCATCAACAACGCCGGCATCCTGCGCGACCGCATGATCTTCAACATGAATGAAGAGGACTTCGATGCGGTCGTCGGCGTGCATCTGAAGGGCACCTTCAACCTAGCCCGCCACGCGACGGCTTACTGGCGCGAGCAGCACAAGGCAGGCAATCAGCTCAACGGCCGGCTCATCAACACCAGCTCGGACTCCGGGCTGCTCGGCAATGCGGGCCAGGGCAACTACGGATCGGCGAAGGCCGCGGTCGCCGCACTCGCGATCATTGTCGATCGCGAGATGAGCCGCTACGGCGTCACCGCAAATGCGATCGCACCGGTCGCACGCACCCGCCTCACCGTCGACGCAACCCCGCAGACCGCCGCCGGGATGGCGCAGCCGAAAAGCGGCGAATGGGACGCGTTCACGCCCGCGCACGTAGCGCCGCTGGTCGCATGGCTTGGGAGCGACGACGCCAAGGACATCCACGGCGAAGTGTTCCGCGTCGGGATGGGAACCGTATGGCTGATGCAGGGATGGCATTCGGTCGGCAAGGTCGCGAAGAAGGGCTCGATGTGGGAGCCGGCGGAGCTCGGCGCTAGGCTCAAGGAAGAGCTTGCCAAGGGCGGCACCAAGAAAGAGAACATGGGCCAGGTGATGGGCGGCGGGGTGTAGACGGTTACTCGGCAAAGTAAAAAGCAGCGCGAGGGCGCGGTTGCCAGGCAGCCGCGCTTTCGTTCTATCCTGTTCATCTGCGCCGCCAACACCGCGCGCAGCGTGATGGCTCATCACATCCTGCATCGCGAATTGAACGCGCGCGGCCTCGGCGATCGCGTGCAGGTGAAGTCGGCCGGGATCGCGCCCTATGCTCGCGACGGTGCGATGGTCTCGCTCGACACCCGCCTGGTGCTTCGCTCCGACGGTATCGCGATGGGCGAGGAGGCGACCTCGACCGACCTGAAGCGGCATCCCGAGATGCTCGAAGAAGCCGACCTCGTGATCGCGATGACGGACGCGCAGGCCCGCCAGCTCCTCGAGAACTTTCCGCTCGCCGCGTCGCGCCCGGTCTTCACGCTGCGCTCGTTCGCCGGCGAGCAGGGCGATATCGACGATCCGGCCGAGCAGGGTGACCAGGTCTTCACGGAGTGCTACCAGGAAATCAAGCGTCTCATTCCGCTGATGACCCAACGTCTACTCGAAGATCCCGCCGCTTGAGGTGCCCCAACTTTTCCGATGGAGGCACTCCGATGAAATTTGAAAATCCGCCCGACGCCACGATTCGCGCGATTCTCTCGACGCCAGTCACCGTCGCCGTGGTCGGATGCTCAGACGCGCCCGCGCGTGACAGCCTGCAGATCGCCAAGCTCCTCAAGAGCCACGGCTTCCGCGTGATTCCGGTCAATCCGGTGCTCGCGCCGGACGCGCTCAAGGGCCAGCTTGGCGAGCGATGCTACCCCGACCTCGCGTCGATTCCCGACCCGGTCGAAATCGTTGACGTATTTCGCCGCTCCGAGCACGTGGCGCAAATTGCCACTGACGCGATCGCGATAGGCGCGCGCGTGCTGTGGTGCCAGCTCGGCGTTATCGACGTCGAGGCGGCGCGCCGCGCGGAAAGCGCCGGGCTTACCGTGGTGATGGATCGCTGCCCGGCAATCGAATACCGGCGCCTATTCTGAACTGTTCGAGCGGCGCCGAGGTGGTGAAAATCCGCAAGTGGAACACGCTCCATAGCGACGCGGTCTACCGCACTCCGATCTTCGACCTCCATCGCCGGCGCTCGGGCCATCCCGGTCGCGGCGAGCGCGACTTCTTCATCCTCGACGCGCCCAACTGGGTGAACGTCATCCCGCTCACGCGCGATCGCAAAATCGTGATGGTGCGTCAGTTCCGGCACGGCATCTCGAGCTTCACGCTCGAGATTCCCGGCGGCATGATTGACCCCGAAGATGCTTCCCCGATGGCGGCGGCGCGGCGCGAGATGATCGAAGAGACCGGCTACGACGCCGCCGAACTCGTCAAGCTCGGCCGCGTGCATCCGAATCCCGCGATCCAGCCGAACTTCTGCTACTCGTTCCTCGCGCGCAACGTGCGGCAGGTCGGCAAACCCATTCTGCACGGCGCCGAGGAAACCGAAGTGGTGCTGGTCCCGGCGGCGAAAATCAAGGAACTTATCGCGTCGGGGAAGATCACGCATGCGCTCGTGATCGCTGCGTTCTCGTTCTATCATCTCTACAATCCGCCTCGGCCCCGTCTCCGACGCTCCTGACTCTCGCGTTTCTATCTCGATGGCGGCGGCGTTGGGTTTTCACCTGACGGCGCTGGTGCAGGCGCGATACGCTGCCAGATCGTGAAGTGATCGGTGCGCATCGTGGGGCGAAATCCGTTCTGAACGAGAAACTCGGGGCTTAGCAGGACGGATCCCGATAGCTGCAGGGGTGAGTCCGGCACCACCGCGTTAACGCGTCCCGCGCTTATCGCCTGTTTCATCAGATCGGTCCAGTAGTGATCGGTTTCGTCGATCAGCGCCCAAAAGTCGGCGCGCCCGAGATGCGCACGCGCCGCGCGAAAACCGTCTTTCTCATACTCGGCGCGCGCCTCGCGATAGACGCCGTAAGTCTCCGGGAAGCGGATGAGCTCGCGCCGATTTGCCTCGAAGGCGATGAACGACGGCGCAATAACCTCCTCGGCCGGCGCGCTTGCGGACTTGAGCGCGTCCGCAATCTGCGCGATTTCCTCGCGCGGCACGAAGCCGAACCCATAGACGGCGCCATGAAGCCAGTTCTCATTCGGCGTGAGCCAGAAGAACAAACCCGCCGTGAGCACCGCACCGCCAATCAGGCGAATCCAGGCGGCGCGTCCCCGCTCCGGCGCCGTGAAGACCTCGCGCGCCGCGTCCATCAGGTAGCGAAGCCCTACCCCCGCGACGATCGCGACGAACGGGAGCACCTCCAGGTAGTTGTGTGCCCACGCGGTCGGACTGAGGAATCCGAAGAACGCGTAATCCGCCGCGGCCGTCGCCAGCACCAGCCCCATCCCACGGCCGCGCACGCGCCCGCTCGCGATCGCAATCATTCCGAGAATCAGCAGCGGCACCATCACGTCGAAAATGTGCGCGGGAATCGTCACCAGATTCTCGGTGATTTCGCGCCCCTTGAGTAAATGGAACAGGAAGATCTGGAAGATAAATTCGAATCCGTAGCGCCAGTAGCAGAACGCGCTGAACACGGCGAGCGCCGCCACGATCGCGAGCCCGCTCGCAAAAGCACGGAGCCATCGATGCCCCGCGATCGCCAGGTACGCAAGCGCGACTGCGCACGGGATCGCCGCGGTCAGCTTCACTGCACAGGCGAGCGCGCTGGCGACGGCGATTCGCACGCCCTGCCCAGTGGCTGGCAAATCCTCGCGAAGCGCCGCGATCGCCGCCATCACGATCAGCGGCGCTTCGAAGCATTCGCGCTCATACACGTGGTAGCGAAAGACTAGTGAACTGTAAGCGTATAGAATCGCGCCGAGCATTGCGGCGGGCCGCCCCGCCACGCGCCTCGCGAGCGAATAGGTGAGCAGGCTGGTCACGTAGATCGCGGCCTCGTTGAGGACCTCGAGCGACAGATGGCTCGCGCCCACCATCCTGATGTACCCTGCCGCCACCCATTCGAGCGCCGGCATATGCGGATGAACGAAATCCAGGTACGGGCGCATCCCGACGCTGACCAGGTACGCACTCTCGAGGTAGAAATCGTCCTCGACCCACACCGCGGGATACATTGTGCGCACGATGCGCGGGAGCGCGAGCACGATCAGCAGCCACCCGCCGATGCGCGCCGCATCGTCTCCGAGCGCGGCGTCGGCAGGTGGAGCCGCGCCGGGGCGGGTGGCCGCGCGAGCGCGCCGCGATGAGCCGGTCGTCGTCACCTCGCCGCTCTCCCGCGCCGCGCGCGTCTTCGCTCGACGACCTCGCAGCGAATCGATTTGGCATCGTCGATGCTACCCTGCTGATAGCACCTCTGCTGCTCGCGCTTCTGTTGATGGCTCGCAGTGGCGCGCGCCGCGGCGTCGAGCTGATGCCGTGGCCGGACGGGCTGGAGTATGTCGCCGCGGCGGTGAATCTCGATCATGGTCTCGGCCCGGTACTCCATTTCGGGGGCTATTCTTACCCGTCGCGCTACACGGAAGGATACCCGCTGATTCTGGCGGCCGGATATCTCGTTACCGGCCGCGAGGTCGCGCGGCTGTATTGCGTTACGATCGCGTTTGGCCTGCTCGCGATTGTGGCGCTCTACTTGTTGACGTTGCGCCTGTTCGGACGCGCGAGCGCAATTGTCGCGGCGCTCATCCTCGCCACCTCGCCGATTTTCCTGACTTACTCGACGCTGGTGCTAAGCGACGTTCCAACTCTGGCGGTGACTTTGCTTGCCGCGCTGGCGCTCGCACGCACGGTGCCTGCGGAACGTGACCTGACTGAAGTGGAGCGCGCTTACGCATCAGGTTCGCGATCAAGGTCGTCACGCCTGATTGCGGCGTGGGCCGCTTTCGGCCTGCTCGCCGGTTTCACCGCGATGATTCGTCCGACCAACGCCGCGATGCTGGCCGGAGTCGCCGCCGCGATGCTTGCGACCTGGCCCGTGGGCGCGGCAGTTCAGCGCCGCGGCGCACTGGCGCTGGCGGTGTTCGGCGCCGCGTTTGCCGTTCCGGTGCTGCTCCTGATGCGCGAGAACGTGGTGACCTTCGGCACCGTGCTCACGAGCGGCTACGCGTTCTGGGTACCCGAGGTCTACGGCTCATTCCGTCACACCTTCAATTTCGCCTATTTATTTGGCCCCACGATGCCGCGCAATCCGCACGGCAACGTGAGCATCTATCTGACCGCGCTGACCGGCCTGGACGGGATGCTCGGTGACCAGGGCGATCCGCGCTACTTCCTGTACCCCTTCGCGGCGGCGGCGTTCGCCGCGATCGGCATCGTGCTGGCGTTGCGCGAGCCGGGCTGGCGCGAGGCCAGGCGGGTGCTGTGGTTCGGACTCGGATTTCTCGCCGCGGAAGTCGCCATCTATTTCTTTTACGTATTCACCGAGGTCGCGTTCGTCCTGCCGGCCGCGTTCGTGATTTTCGTCGGCGCTGGCTATGGCGTGATCGCGGGAAATCGATGGGCATTGCAGGCGTTGACAGTCGCCACGCACGGCGAGCCTCTGAAGCGCGCCGCCGCGGTAGGGATATTCGTGCTCGATCTGATGCTTGTCTTATCCGCCGGCGCGGAGGTCTTGCTTCGCCTCGCGGCAACTCCCGCGCCTTCCCGAATGGTGCCGGCGCTGGCCGAGGCTGGCGCGCGGATCGAGCCCGATGCGACTGTCGTCAGCAACCTCTCGCTGCAGTTCCTGGAACTGTATGTGCCTGGCCGAAAATTCGTCGGTCTCAACTCATTAGATCCGAACGAGCATTTCACCGACTACCATCTGCATCGCCTGTACGCGAAGCGCGACATGGGATTTCGTGGCCCGATCTCGCCGGTGGTTTTCGATGGTAACGACTTCACGCCAGCCACGGTCGATTCGCTCGCGGCCACAATCGGCGCAAAGCAGCGGGTGTATCTGTTGCTCGGCGCGCCGGAAACTCCTGACTACGCGGATCTGCTCAAGGCGGAAGTCGGCGAGCTCGGCGGGAGATTCTTGCTCACGCCCGTAGTGCAGAACAGCTCGCTAGTTCTGTTCCGGATGGGCCCGCGCTAATGGCGCGGCGGAATTGAAATCACGCCGATGCTGGTACTGGGCCGCCGTAGCGGCGGCGCGCGATCGCATAGGCAGGCCACACCCCGATCGCGAGCACTATCGCGAGAATGAAATCGCTCTTGCCGCCGCCCGCCGAAACCGCAAGCCCAAAGGTCGCTGTCCAGGTGATGAGCGGCAGCGCGGCCATCAAATATAGTCCGAGCCTTCCGCCGCCGATCACGAACAGGCCCTCGCGCCCAGGCCTGAGCCGGCGGAGCCTTATCAGCGCCGCCATCTCGAGCGCGAGCGCCGCCATGTAGAAGAATACGTCGAGCACCACCAGCGCGACGAAGCCGACCGGCACCAGTAGAGTGAATACCACGCAGCACAGCAGGATCGATTTTCCCGGCGTCGCGTGCGAGGTCCATATTTCGGTGAGTGGCCGGGGCAGGTAGCCCTCGCGCGCCAGCACGTACGGCATCCGCGACACCCACAGCATCGCGGCCTCGAACACCGCGAACGACATCACCGAGCCGCCGATTGCGAGCGCCGCGCCGAGCAACGGACCGCCCAGGCGGTAACCCTCATGCGAGAACCATCCCATTTGCCAGTCCGAGCTGCCAGTCGCGCCCGAGACTGACACCGCCAGCGGCAGCAGGTATCCGAGCACGATCAGCGGCAGTGCGATCGCGATCGCGCGCAGATAATTGCGGCGCGGATTTTCGATCTCGGCGGACACGACGCTCAGGTTTTCCCATCCGCCGAAATTCCAGATGACCACCGTCAGGCCCCCCGCCAAGGCGGCCCACGGGTTGACGCCGAACAACGCCTGCGCTGGCATCGCGAAGTGGATGAGCTTCGGGAATCCGACTATCACCAACGCCGCGAAGGGCGCGAGCAATACTGCCGCGAGAACGATCGAGGCGTTGCCGACCGGCTTTACGCCGAGAAAGTTCATCAGCCCCGAGAGCCACACCAGCGCGACGCCGATCGCGATTTGCGCCACCGGCCCAAGCGGCACCAGGAACGCCAGGTAGCCCGCGAACAGCACCGGGTAAATGGCCATGTCGACAGCGGTATAGAGGATCGTCAGGTAGGCTTCGGTGAAGCCCGCGAACGGGCCGAGCGCCTCCTTGACCCAGAAGTAGAAACCGCCCTCCACCGGCATCAATGCGGTCAGCTCGGAGGCCATCAGAGCGCTCGGGAGACTAAGCGTCAGCGGGACGATCAGGCAGAGCAGTATCGTGAGGCGCGGCCCGGCCATCCGCACTGCGTCCTCCAGGCCGTAGGCGCCGCCGCTGACGACCAGGTACATGACGCAGACCAACGGGAGCAGCGCCAGCCGGCGGCCTGTACCCATCGACGGCCGTTCGGCGTATTGATCAGCTGACAAGGCGTCGCGAGAGATGGCTTCGCGCGGTACGTCTGCAGGGGGTCGCGGCAAAACTCGATAGAACTCCGGCCTCACGCTCTAACCGAGCCGGCCCGGCGTGGCAAGCGCGCGAAAATTTTTCCGCCACCCAGTAGATTGCGTGGTCGCTTCCCGAGGCGAAAACCTTATAATGGAAGAGCAGGGGACGGTTCATATCTGATTGTTCCGTTGACGGTCCCAAACTAGTGGTGTTAGCTGTAAGCTGGAGTCGCTCCCGAAGTTTCCATTCACCGATGAAATTGATCGCGAAATGCGGGCTGACAATGCTCGCCGCTGTGGCAGTTGCCTTGCCCGCATGCGCCCGCACCGTAAACGGCGGGTCCGAGCCGGTGCGCACCGTCAGTGCCGGACCGGATAATCCGTTTGGCGGCGCGCCGGCGGTTGAGATTCCTTCCGACGCGAAAGCGATGGCCGCCTTCCTGAAGGCCGAAGTCGCCACCAACGAAGGCGATCGCGAAGAGGCGATGCGCGATTACGCCGACGCGGTTCAGTACGACCCCGGCAACGCCGCGCTGCGCGTCAGGCTCGCGACCTTGTATGTGCGCGACGGCAAGTTGAAGGAAGCGCTCGAGCAGGTCAATCACGCGCTGGCCGTCAATCCCGACTCGCCCGACGCCCGCCTGCTTGCCGCCGGAATCAGTACCGCGCTGGGCGACGAAGCGACTGCCGAGAAGGACTACCAGGACGTCCTGCGGATCAACCCCAAGAGCCAGGAGGCCTATCTCTACCTGGGCACGCTCTACGCGAAGAAGGGCGATTTCACCGCGGCGGAGCAAACCTTCCAGAAGCTGATCGCGCTCGAGCCCAACTCGTTCTTCGGCTACTACTACGCGGGCCGCGTGATGGTCGCGGCCAAGAACTATCCCGAAGCCGAGAAATATTACCAGAAGGCGCTCGAGCTGAATCCGCAGTCGGAACTGGTGCTGCTCGATCTCGCCCTGCTGCGCGAAATGCAGAACAAGCCGCAGGAAGCGATCTCGTACTACCAGAAAATCGTAAAGATAAATCCAAACAATGAACTGGTGCGCAAACGGCTGGCCGAACTCTACGTCGGCCAGAAGAACTACGACCAGGCGCTCGGCGAGCTGAAGCGGCTCGAACAGGTCGAGACCAATCCGACCGACACCCGCACCAAAATAGGAATCGTGTACCTGGAGCGCGGCGACTACGACGAGGCCGCGACTGAGTTCAACCTGGTGCTCGGCGCCGAGCCCGACAACTACCGCGTCCACTACTACCTCGGCACCGCGTACACCGAGCTCAACGAGAACGACCACGCTATTTCCGAGTACAACAAGATTCCGGCGGACAGCGACCAGTACGTCGAGTCGCGCCTCCAGCTCGCTTACATCTACGACAAAGACAACAAGTACGATCAGGCGCTCGGAGCGCTCGGCGCGGCGCTCGCCAGGAAGCCCAACGACACTGAAATCATGGGCTTCATGGTCGGCGTCTACCAGGAGAAAAAAGATTTCCCGACCGCGATCGGAATCGCGCAGAAGATGGTCGCGGCGGAGCCCAAGAACGACAAGTTCCACTTCACGCTCGGCGCGCTGCTCGACCAGAACAAGCAGAAGGCCGCGGGCGAAGCCGAGATGAAGAAAGCGATCGACATCAATCCGTCCAACGCGCAGGCGCTCAACTATCTCGGCTACACCTACGCCGAGCAGGGCACCAACCTCGACGAGGCCGAGAAGCTCATCCAGCGCGCGCTCAAAATCGAGCCCGAGGACGGCTTCTACGTCGACAGCCTGGGCTGGGTTTACTATCAGAAGGGCGACTACAAACAGGCAGTCGAGCAACTCGAGAAGGCGGTTAATCTGACCGGCAACGATCCGACCATCACCGAACATCTCGGCGACGCATACCGCAAGACCGGGCAGCTCCGGCAAGCCAGCAACGAGTACAGCGACGCGCTCAAGAAGACGCAGGAAACCGACCAGGTGACTCGGCTCAAAGACAAGCTCCAGGTCCTGCAGCGGGCATCCAACGCGTC
>DATDGX010000207.1:0-12999 GCA_036521875.1 Binataceae bacterium (SeqCode) | reverse complement strand
GCCGCCACGGCCGATGCCGATACCGCCGCCGCCGGCCGCGCGCACATAGTCATTGGCCATCCCCACCGCCTGCGAGGTATCGACCGCAGTCGGCTGTTCCATCTGCTGCGGCGCGGTGTCGGGCATCGGCACTTCCGGCATGTCGAGATCCTGCATCTCGTTGCCGCCGCCTCCGCCGCCGCCCGCCTCCAGGTTGACCATGATCAACTCGCGGCCGCGCACCTCGTGCATCGTGATGATCAGAAACAGCAGCACCGCCACATGAAGGGCGACGGAGAGCGGGACCGGCCCGAGTGCAAATCGTGTCGCGCGGCGCACTGTCGGCCAGAATCCGCCGGCTTCCTCGCGAGCCCGGTCGGCGTCGACAGTTTCGATTTCCGGCGGCTGCGATGCGAGCGCTGCCGCCGGCGCGGGGTTGGCGCCGAGCGCATCAGCCCGTGCGAGCGCCGCGAGCTGGCGCTGACAAATGGCGCATCCGGCGATGTGGGTATTCCATTTCGCGCGCTCATGCGGCGCGAGAGCGTTTTCCGCAAACGCCGCGAGCAGGTCCGGCTCGGGACATCCCGCGCCCGAGGTGTCGAGGCCGGACGCGAGAGCCGTCCGAATCATCGCGTCGAGGCGGCTGTTTGAGTCCTTCTCGTCTGCCATCA
This sequence comes from Binataceae bacterium (SeqCode), assembly GCA_036521875.1. Taxonomy (GTDB): domain Bacteria; phylum Desulfobacterota; class Binatia; order Binatales; family Binataceae; genus DATDGX01. The sequence goes on along the minus strand of DATDGX010000207.1, from coordinate 12,349 downwards.
CTTTCCCAGCGTGAGCATGCGGCCGAGGTCGAAGGGCCAATCACCGGTCGCATACTCGAAGCATTGGCTAATCTGATCGTCACTGAAATGATGCTCGCGGCGCAGCGTGCGAGTGACGCGATCGCGGATCGCATCCCTTGCGCGCGCGAGATTGCGCGAGGTGCTCGACTCGTGCTCGCCGATCAAAACCGCGGTCTGTGCGAGGGTGAGATCCTGGACATAGTAATACGAAAGCCTGAGCCGGTCGCGCGGCGAGAGCGCGGTCAGAGCTTCGCGCAGTGATTCCAGGAGGGCCGCGGTGAGCGCTGCGCGATCGGGATCGGGCGAAGCGGTCGCATCGAGGAGGACCCGGGAATTGCCGTCGCGCTCTTCGTCCAGCGGTTGCATGCGGCGCGTCGCCCGCCATTGATCGGCTTCCAGCCTGGTGACGACGACCCGGAGCCACGACATCAGTGAGCTGCGCCCGCCGTAATGCTCGAGGGGCGAGACTCGATCGCTGCCGGAGGCGCGCAATCCGTAGAGATCCGCCCACAGCGAGTCCGCGATTTCGCTTGCGCGCGAAGAGTTGCCGAGTACGGCCCGCGCAAAGGCGTCGACCGGCGCGCGATACGTCGCTACGAGATGACGCCAGGCCTCGGCATTGCCATCACGGCATCCGATGGCGAGCGCGAGGTCGGCGGTATGCAGCGAGCAGAGAAAGCGGACGACTTCTGCGTGGTCGACAGAACCGGTGTCCGGGCCGAAGCGGCGCTCGAAGCTTCGCCACAACGCGCCGGCGATGGACCGCCGCGATACGCGCCACGCCGCCGCGTTGCTGGTGGAATACAGGCGATCGATCGCGTCGCTGTAATTTTCCAGGAACTGTTCGAGCGACATCGCCGCCATGATTTCCCAACTGCTGGGCGACCCTCGCGCCGATCTTTATCTGTCTCTATCCTGAGCCCGCGTCGGGCCAGTCTCAATCCCTGATGCGATGCTGCTGATTCCCTCACCTCGGCAGCTCAAATAGGATTGGCCGTGATGGCACAACAACAAGCGGCTACTGCTATCGCGGAGCCGACCAGTCGCTACATCGATCTCAACGGACTCAGGCTTCATTATCTGGATTGGGGCGGCGACCCGGAGCGGCGCACTTTCGTGCTGTTGCACGGCGGCAGCGCCAACTCACATTGGTGGGACTTCGTCGCGCCGCAGCTCGCCGCGTACGGACACACCGTCGCGCTCGATTTTCGCGGACACGGACATAGTCAATGGTCGCGGCCGCCGCACTACGGACCGCAGGCTTATCTTCAAGATGCGCGCGGCTTCATCGAGAGCCTCGGCACCCACGTGGTGCTGGTGGGTCATTCGATGGGCGGTGCGGTGGCGCAATGGGTCGCGGTCTCTAAGCCCGAACTGCTCGAGGCGCTGGTGCTGGTCGACTCGCCGCATGGTCCCCCGCCACTATGGAGACGGCTGATGTGGCGGTGGCGCCGGCGCGCGCATCCCCCGGGAACCCGCCCGGAGCTCAAATCTGCCGACGACATCCGGCGCAAGTTCCGCCTCTCACCGCCGGGGACTTACTTGTCGAAGCAGGAACTCGATCAGCTCGCGATGCACTCCGCTCTACTGCTGACCAATGGCAACTGGGCGTTCCGCTTCGACCCGGAGACGCGCGCGTGGCGGAGGATGGGCGGCTCGATGGAGCGCCCGCGGCTGCGCGGCCTCGGTCTCCCGATTCTGATCCTGCGCGGCGCCGAGAGCACGCTGGTGAGCGCGGCACATGCGCACCGGATGCATCGGCGGATTCGCGGCGCTGTGTACAAGGAAATTCCACGCGCGTTCCATCACGTCCCGCTCGACAATCCGGGCGATACCGCAGCGGCGATCGTCGACTTCGTCGAATCGATGTGCACCCGGCGCTAGCGCCGGATCGCGGCCTTCTCGAAACCTCGCGCGCGTGTAACTGCTCGCAGATAGAGTGGCAGGACGGCGGTTCAGGCGCGGAGCAGGAAGTCGCTCAAGTCCATCGAGAACGTGCCGTCAGTCAGGCTCATCGACTTCGGCGAGCGCTTGAGCTGCAGGCGCGTGATGTCCTGATCGCGTGGCAGCAGGTACACGATGTCACCAGCGGCCATCGAGATCGCGCGTATCCGTTCGTCGCCGCGGCGTTCCATGCCGCCAACTTCGTAGGGGCTGACGTGATAACTGAACCCGCGCGCGCGAATCACGCCGTCGTCGAATTCCTCGACAATGCCAACGAAGATCCGCGTGTTGTCATCGCGGAACAGCCTCCGATCGATAACCATCAGCCGGTCGCCCTCGCGAATTGTCGGCATCGTGTCGTCCCTCCTCGCGGCGCTGCAAATCCCCTTGGCAGCGATGGATGTTACTCGATCCGCGCCGCCAAGACGATGCGTCGGCGGCAGGCTCTTTCGGGTCAGACCGCTGGCTGTTAAAATTTATTGTTTGACCATGCTTGCGCTCGACAACATCACCAAGTCTTTCGGCACCAGGAAGATTCTTGACGGAGTGAACTGGTCGATGGCCGACGACGGACGGGTCGGCCTGGTCGGCCTCAACGGCGCGGGCAAATCAACGCTGCTCCGCATGATCGCCGAGCAGACCCCGCCCGACTCGGGGCGAATCGCGCGCCCGCAACGGAGCCGCGTCGGCTATCTTCCCCAGGATGCGCCCGAGATGGGTGGCCGCAGCGCGCTCGCCGAGACGCTGTCGGCGCTTGACCGGATGCAGGTGCTGGACCGCCGCCGCCTGGAGCTGGAAACGATCCTGACGCGCGAGCATTCCGGACCTGGCCACGATGCGGCGCTCAATGAACTTGGCGAGGTGCTCCACGACCTCGAGCGCCACGGATTCTACAGCGCGGAAAGCCGCGCGCAGGCGGTGCTGTTCGGACTTGGGTTCACCGACGAGGACCTGGGCCGCGACGTCGCGGAGTTCTCGGGCGGAATCCGGATGCGCATCGCGTTGGCCAAGCTGTTGCTCGACGCGCCCGAGTTCATGATGCTCGATGAGCCGACCAACCATCTCGACATCGAAGCGCGCAACTGGCTCGAGGACTACCTGGAGTCGCACGAGGGCGGAATCATCCTGGTGTCACACGACCGTTATTTTCTCGATCGCGTGACCACCAAGACGCTCGAGGTCTCGCGCGGCAAGCTCGTCGAGTACCAGGGCGGCTATTCGAAATATCTCGTCGAGCGCGAGCGCCGCTTCGAGCTGGAGATGGCGGCGTACGAGAACCAGCGCGAAGAAATCGAACATATGGAGACCTTCATCAGCCGCTTTCGCTACCAGGCGAGCAAGGCGCGCCTGGTGCAGAGCCGCATCAAGCAGCTCGATAAAGTCGAGCGGCTGGCGCCGCCCGCGGGCTCCGAAAAAGCGCCGTCGATTGTATTTCCCAAATGCGAGCGCAGCACGCGCCGCGTTTTCGAGCTGCGCGGCGCCGCCAAGAAATACGGCGCGCTCTCCGTTTACGACGGCATCGACATGGTGATCGAGCGCGGCGCGCGAATCGCGCTGGTGGGGCCGAACGGTTCCGGAAAATCGACGATGATGAAAATCCTCGCCGGCATCGAGCCGCTCACCGGCGGCGAGCGCATCGTCGGCAGCAGCGTCGAGGTCGGATACTTCGCGCAGAACCTGGCCGAGACGCTCGACTACGAACGCACCGTGCTCGCGGAGTTGAGCGACCGTGCCGCCGGGATGACCACGCCCGAAATTCGCGGGCTGCTCGGCGCGATGCTCTTTTCCGGCGACGACGTGAAGAAACGCGCGGGCGTGCTGTCGGGCGGAGAGCGCGCGCGGCTCGCGCTCGCCAAGGTGCTGGCGCATCGCAACAACTGCCTGCTGCTCGACGAGCCGACCAACAACCTGGACATCGTCGCAAAGGACACGCTGCTCGAAGCGCTGAAACGCTTTCCCGGCACGGTGCTGATCGTGAGCCACGATCGGCACGTGCTGAACGAGCTCGCGACCGAAGTGATCGAGGTCGGGCGCGGCCAGGCGATCCGATATCTCGGCAACTACGACTACTATCTCGCCAAAAAAGCGCAGAGCGAGCAGGCTCCCGCGAAAGCGAGCGAGGCTCCGAGAGCGGCCAGCGCGCGCGAGCTTCGCGACACGAACGGAAATCCCGCGCGCCCGCAGCCGCAACATTCGCAGCCGGAGCATTCGCGAGAAGACAGGGAGGCGAACAAGCGTCGCGAGCGGATAGCGCGTCAGCGCAAAAATACCGAGGGGCAAATCGAGGAGAAGGAAAAAGAGCGCGCGGCGATCGGCGCCGAGATGAACGATCCGAACTTCTACTTGAAGCGCAAAGACGCCGACGAGATGATCGCGCGCTACGAAGGCCTCGGCCGCGAGATCGAAAAGCTCTACGCGGAGCTGGTCAAGTTCGACGACGTCGCGATCGTCCGCGACTGACTGACGCGCCTGCAACGTCGCGCCGCGAGCGCATCGTCGCTGCCAAGCGTGGCAGGCGGCACGCCGCGCCGGTACAATCCCCGCTGTGGAGTCGACCGCGCATTCCTCGGGCGCCGAACGCTGGCTTTCCGAAGCGGTGACGCTGACCTGGGCCGGCGTTCACGCCCGGAAAATAGTTTTGCTGCGCGGCGACTTGTCGGCGCGCCGCTTCTGGCGCGTGCATCTTGAATCGGCCACCGGCGCTCGCGCCATCGCGATCACTCCCCCAACGGCGATTTTGGTCGACCTCGGCCCGCACGATCTGCCGCCCTATGCACGCGCGCTCAAGCTCGTCGCTGAGCCGCTCCAGGAGCCGCCGTGGATTAACGTTCATCGCTTTCTCTTCGCGCTTGGAGCACCGGTGCCCGAGCTTTACGCCGCCGACGCAAAGCAGCGCGCGATGCTGGTCGAGGACGTCGGCGACGACGCGCTGTTTCTTGCGGCGAAGCGCGACGCTCCGCATGCTGGCGATCTGTACCGCCTCGCTATCGAGACTTTGCTGGTGTTTCACGTCGAAGGCTCGCGACGAATCGACCAAAGCTGCGTGGCATCACAAATCGCCTACGACGAGCGGCTGTTCGAGTGGGAGTTCAAGGAATTCTGCGAGGTCGGAGTGGCAGCGGTCGCGCCGGGCGCCGACCCCGCCGCGCTGGCGCCGGAACTCGCAAGTCTCGTGGCGCGTCTCGGACGCTACCCGCGGGTTTTTTCGCATCGCGACTATCACGGCCAGAATCTTTATTTGCAGAAGGGGCCCAAGCTCCGCGTCATCGATTTCCAGGACGCCCTGATGGCGCCCGCGGCGCAGGACCTTGCGGTACTTCTCACGACGCGCGATACCGCGGACGTGATAACACCGACTGTGGAGCGGCGCCTGCTCGACTTCTATTGCGCGGGCCTCGCGCGGCGCGGCGCGGTGCAAATGAGCGCCGGCGATTTTCACGACAGTTACCGCCTCTGCGTGTTGCAGCACGCGCTCAAAATGATCGGGCGCTTTCTCGATTTCGACCGCGCGGGAAAATCCGGCTACGCACGATACGTCCCCTACGTGCAGGAGCAGGCGCGCCGGATGCTCGCGGAGTTGGGCGGCGATTTTCCGCGGCTTCGCGCCGCGCTTGCGGCTTGAGTTGGGAGACGACGCGACGATGAGGGCGCTGGTGCTCGCGGCGGGAAAGGGAGAGCGGCTGCGCCCGCTCACTGAGACGGTGCCGAAGCCGATGCTGGATGCGGGTGGGCGGCCGCTGATTCATTATCCGCTGATGATGCTCCGGCGGGCGGGAATCACCGAGGTCGCGATCAACGCGCATCATCTTGCCGGCCAGTTGCAAGGCGCGCTTGGCGACGGCGCGGCGCTCGGCATCCGAATCACCTGGGCGCCGGAGCCGGTGCTGTTCGGCACCGGCGGTCCGCTCAACGCACTGCGGGAATTTTTCGGCCGCGAGCCGTTCGTGATCGCCAACGGCGACACGATTCTGGATCTCGACCTGGCAGCGATGCTCGCGTTTCATCGCGAGCGCTCGGCGCTCGCCACCATCGCGCTCTGTCATCCGGCGAATCTCGAGGACTACAGCCGCCTCGAGATCGATTCCGTCGCGAGGATTCGCCGGATGCGACTGCTGAAACGCCGCACGCCGCTCGAGTACACCGACTATCCCGCCAACCTCGACGAGCGAACGTCAGCCGCACTCCAGGGGTACATGTATTGCGGCGCGATTGTTGCCGAGCCCGCGGTGCTCGATCAGATTCCCAAGCCGCCGCCGTGGAGCTTGATGGAAGGCTTGTTCGCGCCGATGGTCGCGCGCGGAATGCCGGTGATTGGCTGGGTACATCGCGGACTGTTTCGCACCGTCGACGACCTCAAGAGCTACGCTGCGCTGCAGGCCGAGTTCGCGGCCTCGCCACCGCGCTTCGAATTCCTCGCCTGAGATCGCGCGCGCCGATTGCTGCACGGGCGGACCCGATTAGAGTCCGCCCGTGCGATCCTTCCCCGCCTCCCCCACTGTGCAAGTCCGACTCCGGCCTCTCCCGCCCGACACCGCGCGCCGCTCGATACGCCGCTACCAGTCCTTCCCTCCCCCCGCGCGCGCATCGAACTTTCCGACTAGAAAGTAACCGCAGTTAACCTCGCTGGCGCGCAAAGGGCAAATCTATGCCGCGGCTTTCTCAACAGCGTGTGGATTCGAATTCGATTTTCGGTTGACGGCTAACCGCGCATCGCTTCGTGAAGCTCGAGGCCCGCGAGGCCGCCGCTTCCGTCGGTCACGCGCATCGGTCCCAGACGGCGCACGCCGAACAGCGCGGCGACGAACGGAATGAAATTTACTGCGACCAGGATCCAGAAGACTGCGCGCATCAGCGCGGCGGTCCACGGCAGCGAAGTGGCGACGATCTCCGCGGCGAGTATGACGCCGATCGGCGAGCCGGCTGTGCCCGCGAGATGCAGCACGACGCGGTTCCATCGCGGCGCCGCGAGATAGCTGCCGTAGCGCATCTTGAAGCGCGGCTCGATTCCCATCAGGTAGGCGTACTCGTAGCCAACGCCGAGCGCGGCGCCGGCCGCGATTTTCACCAGCGGCTGAAACGCCATCATCCAGAGCACTGCGCCGATCCACGCCGCGACGATCGATGGCGCCGTGGCGCCCTTGATGACGAGCATGCCGCCGATCACCGCCGCCACCACCTCGGCGGCGAGCGCCGCGCCGAACGGGATCGTGCTGCGGCCACCGCGGAGATGGAGCTTGCGGCTGACGCGGCTGACATCGCCGGCGAGCGCCGCGCGCTCAGCATCGGGACGCCGGCGCGCTTCGGCGAGGAATTTTTCCCACGGACCGGGACGGTAGCTGCCTGCGTCGAGTGCGCGCTCGATCTCGGCGAGCCGTGCGCTCAGATCGTTTGCGAGTGATTCGCCGGCCATGTCAGAGCCGCGCGAAAGTCGCGACCAGGTAGGCCACGATCATCAACAGGCCGAACTCCATGTGCACCTGAACCGAGCGCAGCAACGCGAGATTGAGCTTGTTCGCCTCGGTCTCGCGCATCACGAGCCGAATCTGATCGCGCGCCCGCGGGAGCGTCAGCAACGCCGCGAGCGCGGTCCACGGCATCGCCCGCGCCGCGACCGCCGCCAGCAGAGTTGCATACGCCAGCGCGTCGAGCGCGAGCAGCTCGTAGTTCGCGGCGCGACGCCCGAGAAGCGTCGCGAGCGTGCGCTTGTGATGCATCCGGTCGCTTTCGATATCGCGAATATTGTTTGCGTGCAGGATGCCGGCGACCAGGAATCCGAGCGGGATCGACGCCCACAGCGCCGCGCGCGAGAACTGGAGCGCCATCACGTAGTACGCGCCGAGCACGATCGCGGGCCCCATGAAAATGAAGACCGTCAGCTCGCCGAGCCCGACGTACGCGAGCGCAACCGGGCTCGCGGTGTAGAAATAGCCGGCTGCGATACTGACCACCCCGATCGCGAGAATCGGCCATCCGCACAGATAGACCAGCCAGAGTCCCAGCGCCGCACCGATTGCGAACGCGACGATTCCGCCCCGCCACACCTGCTCGGCGGTGAGCAGCCCGCGCTGGATCACCATGCTCGGGCCGAGCGACTCGGAGGAGTCGGCGCCGCTTCGATAGTCGTAGTAGTCGTTGATGAGATTGGTGCCGGCCTGAATCGCCATCGCGCCGACCAGCGCGAGGATCATCCGGCCAGCCGAAAAAAAACCCGCGCGCGCAGCCACCGCGACGCCGAGCAGTACCGGGATTGCCGCCGCGCTCAACGACGGCGCACGGATCGCCTGGATCCAGATTGCGACCGCGCCGGGACGCGCGCCGCCGCCGCGTGAAATTGCCGACGCTTCCGCCATCGGAGCTAAGTCAGAACGTTGGCTTCGCGCAGTTTTGCGATTTCCTCCGCCGAGTAGCCGAGCAGGCCGGAGAGGACGTCATCGGTATGCTCGCCGATCGTCGGCGCGCCGAAGTAGTTCAGTTCCATCGCGCTGAAGCTCGCCGGGATTCCCGGCACCACTCGCTCGCCCACTTCTCCGTGCCTGAGATTGACCATCATCGGAGAATCGATAAACGCCTGGTCGCTCATCAGATCGTGCAGCGAATATACCGCGCCCGCGGCGAGGCCGCGCTCACGGAGCTTCGCCACCAGCTCGTCGCGCGCGAAGTTCCGGGTGCGCGCCGCCACTTCCGCGTCGAGCATATCGACGTTGGCGAGCCGCGCCGTGAGCTTCGCGTAGTTCGGGTCCGCCGCCATCGAGGGCACGCGAAGGACCTCGCATAGCGCGCCGAATTCCTCGTCCGAGGCGCACGCGATCGCGGCCCACTGGTCGTCGCCGGTAACCGGATACACGCCATGCGGCGCCATCGAATCGTCGCGATTCCCGATCGGCCCCGGGTCGCGTCCGTTGAGAAACACTTCCATCATCGCCTCGGGCAGCATCGTCGTCACCATCTCGGCCATCGCGAGATCGAGATACTGCCCGTGGCCGGTGCGCTCGCGATAGTGCAGCGCGGCGAGGATGAAGAACACCATCCCGGTGCCGATCGCAAAGTCGGGCCACGTCCCGCCAATCCCGCACGGATCGCTGCCGGGGTATCCGGTGATATGGCACAGGCCCGCGAACGCCTGCGTGGTCGGACCCCATCCAACGGTGCGCGCGCTCGGGCCGGTCTGACCGAGCGGAGTGCCGGAGAGCATGATGATGTCGGGTTTGATCTTCACCAAGTCGTCGTAACCGAGCCCGTACTTCTTCATGTTGCCGACGGTGAAATTCTCGGTGACGATGTCGCTCTTCTTGATCAGCCGCCGCGCAATTTCCTGCGCTTCGGGCCGCGCGAGATTCAACGCGACGCTTCGTCGCGAAGTATTGATGCCATGGAACACGCCGCTGCGATTGGGGCCGACCACGCCGTCGGTGCCGGTAAGGAAACGGATAATGTCAGGCGCGACGATGGTCTCGACTCTGATCACTTCCGCGCCGAGCGCGCCGAGCCACGCGGTCGCATGCGGCACCGCGAAGATCCAGCCGAAGTCCGCGATGCGGATTCCTTCCAGCGGCAATTTGCCCATCAGACGATCCGCTCCTCGGACAGTTGCGCCACATCGCGCTCCGAAAGCCCGAGCCGCTCGACGAAAATCTTGCGATTGTGTTCGCCGAGCCGCGGAGCACCGCGTTTGATCCGCCATGGAGTACGGCTGAACTTGCACGGCGCGCCCGGCATTTTGACTTCGCGCGCCGCGAGATGGTCATGTTCGACGAAGAAACCACGCGCACGATATTGCTCGTTGTCCGCAACTTCGGCCGGCGAATAAACCGGGAAACACGGCACGTGCTCGCCCTGGTTTTTTTCGAACGCCTGCTGGCGCGTCTGCGTCGAGAGCCAATCCATGAATGCCGCCTCGATAGCGTCGAGATGCGCGAGGCGGTCGGGCGGCGTCTTGAACATCTCGCTGTCCATCCACTCCGGATGTCCCAGTGCGCGCTTGGCGCCCTGCCAAAACCGCTCGGTGGCGACGCTCAGGCTCACCCATCCGTCGGCGCACGGATATACCCACTGCGCGCCGCCCTTGCGCCGCACATCGAACCGCAAATACCCGGGTGCTGTCTTCGACTCGTGCGAGTACATCCCGATCGCGGGCCGCATGTTGCTCACCATCGAAAGCCATTGGCTCACGTCGACGTGCTGGCCCGCGCCGGTTTGCTTGCGATGAAACAGCGCGGCCAGCGCGCTTCCCGCCGCCCCGTAGCCAGTCAGGTAGTCCGACTGGCGCCCGCCCATCTTCAACGGCGGATGTTTCGCGAGATCGGTCACCTGATGCCACGGCGTTTCCCATCCGACCACGCTCATCTGGGTTGCGATCAGATCGCCGCCGCGAAGATCGCGATACGGCGAGTCGGTGCCGAAAAAGGTGATCGATACGACGATCAGTTTCGGAAAACGCCGCGTCAGCTCGCGCCATCCGATACCCAGGCGCTCGTTCAGCGCTGGCATGTTTGGATTGAAGAGAATGTCGGCCGACTCGAGCAGCTTGAACAAAAGCTCGCGGCCGCGCGGCTTCGCGAAATCGAGCGTGACGCCGAGCTTGTTGGTGTTGAGAAACAGATGCAGTCCGCCGGTTTCCGGATCGGGAATCTCGTCGCGGAACGGGCCCAGCCTGCGTTCCTGCGCGCCGATTCTCGGCGGCTCCACCTTGACGGCCTCTGCGCCGAAATCGGCGAACGACTTCGCGGCCATCGACGCGGCCAGGAATGGCATCGTGTCGAGGCACGGCAACTCGACGACCTTAATGCCTTCCAGCGCTTGCGGCGGCTCCGTCGACGCTCCAGTTGTCGCTGCTGCCACTATTCGATCCCTTCCTCGCGCAGCGTATCGAGCAGTCCGATCAACTCGCCCATCGATTGGAGTGCATAGTCGGGTTTGAACTGCGGATGGTTCTGCAAATAGCCCAGGGTCGCCGCACCGGTGGCGACCGCAACCGACGCGCCGTAGCCGGCCTGCGCCGCCGCCATGATATCGCGCGGCTCGTCGCCCACATACATGCACGCGCGCGGCAGCATCGCGGCGCGCATCGCGGTCTGCTTCAGCGATTGCGACTTGTCGAGCAGCTCCTTCATCGCGGAGGTGTTCTGCGTGACCACATGATCGAGATGCGACGCGAGCCCGACCATCGCGAGCTTCTCGACCAGGCGGCGCGGGTCGCCGGGGCGGCTGGTGATCACGCCGGTCGCGTAGCCGCGCCGTTTCAGCTCGGCGAGCGTCTCCTGCACGTGCGGCAAAACTTCGAGCCGCTCGGTCCGATCGATCTCGGTCATGAAATAGGCAAAAGCGAGCTTGGTGTATTCGGGCCGCTCATGCTCCGGCACACCGAGCCAGACGTCGTCATGCGCGAGTGCCTCGCGATAGCGCTCGCGGGTCAGCGGCGGCTGATGGCCGAGCTGGCCGAGAGCGTTCTTGACCGCAATATAGAGCGGGCCGTGGATATCGACCAGCGTGCCATCAAGGTCGAAAAAGACCGCCTTGAATTCGCGTTGGGGCAACAGCGAGGGACCTCAGTTTCGATTGCGTTACGGTAAGGCCGGGTGGCGACGTGCTCCGCTCGCCCGCCTCGCCCCCTGTTGAACCTTGTTGTTTGAGTCCTTGTCAAGCGCGCGCCGGTCACACCTGAAGCCATCGATACGCGCCGCATACTGTGCGTCGAGCGCGAGCAGAAACCGGCCTTCGGCGCGATGCTCGATTAGGAGCGCGCCGGCGCCGCGCTCGCGTGCGAGCGCGGCGCTGAGGGCGAGCACTGCGGCGTCGGCCTCGTCGAGTGTCCGCGGCGCGGTGAAGCGTTCGAGCGCAAGCCGTCTCGCGAGCCGCGCGACGATCCGCCGGCGCGCGGCCAGGGCCACCGCGCGGCCCTTGGTCTTGGGCGGCAGCGCCGCTCCCGGCGGCTTCCAGATTCTCAGCGCAAGGTCGGGATACGACTCGAATGCGACCACGCCCGCGCTCTCCAGCGCGCGATGAGCCGCGAAGCCGACGAGCATGAAGCGCGTGAAGAGCGCCCCGCCGCGACTCGGCGCCGCGACACGCCCGCGCCCGCCCTGGGCCGCGAGATGCGCCAGCATCTCGCGGCCCAGGGCGCGCAGATGCGGCTTGCAATCGCGCGCCGCGATGCATGCCGCGAAGTAGTCCGTCGCCGGCGTCGGGAACATCGACACGCGGAGCGCGTCGTGTCCCGACGCCGGCGCTGAGCGGGCGGCGAGCCGCGCGACGACGCGGCGCAGCGCGGCGTCGATCGCGCGGCCCGCCGCTGCGGGCGCGCGCGGCGAGTCGACCAGCGTGGGCGCGCCGCGGCAGAGCTCCGGCGCTACGCGCCGGAGCTCTGCCGTAAGCGCCGCTAGCGAGC
>DATDGX010000206.1:0-3343 GCA_036521875.1 Binataceae bacterium (SeqCode) | reverse complement strand
TGTACCGCCGGTACCGGCACGGGTCATTGTCAGGGAGTTGTTGTAGCGGTCATTAATCGATTGCAACGGGGCGCCATAGCCGAACTTGTAGACCGTTCCGTCCTTGCGGGTTAGATCCCATCCGCCACCGTTCGGCACGGTGGCGTCGTAGGTGATATGCGAATTGAACCAGATTCCAACCGGTTGGGTGTTACACACGAAGTCAGTATTGCTCGTGATCGGACACGAATTCGTGGTGCACGCCGGGTCGGTATTGGCGCATGCAATCTGTGCGCCATCAGGCATTACTACGCTCGCCGAGTTGAACTGGCCGTTAGCGACTTCGGTGGCTGAATACAGGTAGATGTCGTAGTTGAGCGTCGTGCCGATACCGAATGCGCCGTAGACGATGTTGTTATTCACGTCCTTGTCATAGGACCGATACGTGCGCGTCACGTTGATTGGAATCGGCGCTACAATAGTGAGGTCGGTCTTGGAATATTCGAATAGTCCGGCTCCCATCGCGGTAAGGCTTTCGCCGGGAGCAGGATTAATCGAAGCGGGGGTAACACCACCGGTGACAGCGCAACCTGAAAGCGATACATCGGGGTTGCAGGATGCAAGGGCTGTGGCCCGAGTCCCGAGCAGCGTGGCGACCGCGAGGCTAAGAGCAAAAGCGCAGCTCATCCGGAGTGTATGCGGCTTCATGGAAGACCCCTCAGGGAACCGAAAATTGGACCGCGCTGGTGGACGAACCGCTTGGGGTCGTGACAGACACGAAACCCGTGGAGGCACCGCTGGGAACGGTAACTACGAGCTTGAGCGGATTGGCGGCGGTGATAGTCGCGATGACGCCATTGAATTTGACTGTGTCCTGGCTCGCTGTGGTACTGAATCCGGAGCCGAACAGAGTTACCTTGGTACCCGAAGCACCATGAATCGGCACGAAACTAAACCCGACACCAACGCCCCTGGAGATTCCCAACAAATTGCCTACGGCGTCATATTGATAAGCAGCAACGTTGTTGGATCCATCGACAACCGCGTTTAGTCTGCCGTTCAAGTCGTAAACATAAGTCACCTGGGCATAGGAGACACTCGTAGCCAGCAATATCAGTCCGAACGCGAACAGAAGCGCCAGCGACAACCGTGTAGCTCTGCCTGGCTCGACTGCTTTGCGGAAGAAGCAACAAAAGAGATACGATGCTGATTGCATGCCAAGGTCCTCCTCGACTGAGGATTGAATTCGCACTTCGAATCGAGCAACTGAACTGGAACTAGCTGGCGAGCTAGCCATACTCCGGGGCAGCGGCCCGGTCGGCCTATCGAAGGCGCGCGAGGTGTGCGTAGCCGAGCAGAACTGCATCGCCGGCTCCCTTCACAACCAGTCACACTCCTGCCGCGGTGATGTGCTTGACTAGTCGAGAGGCTGCGAGATGTACACAGACTGCGCGACAAATTGACGGCAATGTGCTAACGGTCTCGTTTACGAAATTGCTGAGAGCGGATTGTTACGAGAGTGCGATCGCCCGCTTACCCGTCGCATAGCGGCGCCCCAAACCCTCAAGGCCGCCGAAAATCGGCCTTGCGGCCTGCGAAGAGACTCAGCGGCGTAGCGGAAGGCCGTGCCTCTGAAGTTCTAACAGCGCGAAGCGCGCATCTTAGCCGAACGGGAAGTCCGAAACCTCGGTGAGGTTTCGGTGAATTACGCAGCGAAGTCGATTCAGCGGCGCTCCGCTCGCGCCGTCTCCCCCGCATCGATGCGCGGCGCGCGACGCGCCACTTTCGCCGCGTTAGGGCTTCGACTAAACAATCGGGACCATGGAGACGGAAGCGGGGGGAATGGAAGCCGGCGCTGGCGAGCAGACTCTCGAGCTGGCCGAACGCCACATCACGCGGGCCGAGGCCGCGCATACGCTGGTCGCGAGTTTCCTCGGCTGGACGCTCGACGCCTTCGACTTCTTCGTCCTGGTGTTCGTCATTCCGACCATCGCGACCGAGTTTCACCGCCCGATCGCGGACCTCGCGCTGGCGATCACCGCCACGCTCGCGATGCGTCCGGTGGGCGCGCTGGTCTTCGGCTGGATAGCGGATCGCTACGGCCGCCGCACGCCGCTGATGGCCGACATCATCTTCTATTCCGTGGTCGAGGTCGCAAGCGGCCTCGCGCCGAACTACGCCACCTTCCTGGTCCTGCGCGCGCTGTATGGAATCGGGATGGGCGGCGAATGGGGGGTAGGCGCCGCGCTGGCCATGGAAGCGGTCGGCACGCGCCGGCGCGGATTCTTCTCCGGCCTGCTGCAGGAAGGCTATGCGGTCGGATACCTGCTCGCGGCGGCCGCCTACTTCTTTGTGTTTCCGCATTTCGGATGGCGCCCGCTGTTTTTCCTGGGCGGCCTCCCCGCGCTGCTGACCATCTACATCCGGATGAAGGTGCCCGAGTCCGAGGCATGGGAGCGCACCCGCCCCGACCTGAAGGCGATCATGGGCGCGATCCGCTCCAACCTGCGCCTGTTCCTCTACCTGGTCGTGCTGATGACGATGATGAATCTGGTCTCGCACGGAACTCAGGACCTGTATCCGACTTTCCTGCAGCTTCAGCGCGGCCTCGACGCGCGCACGGTCGCGACCATCGCAATTATTTATAATATTGGCGCGCTCGCGGGCGGACTCGCGTTCGGCTACCTGTCCGACCGCTGGGGGCGGCGCACCACGATGGCGACGGCGGTCGGCCTCGGCGCGCTGCTGGTGCCGCTCTGGATTTACCCGCGCTCGCTCGAGATGCTCACGCTCGGCGCGTTCCTGATGCAGTTCATGGTGCAGGGCGCGTGGGGCGTCATCCCCGCGCATCTGGCGGAACTGTCGCCGCCCGAAGTGCGCGGCTTGTTCTCGGGACTCGCGTACCAGCTAGGCGTGCTGTTCGCGTCGAACGCCGCCTTCGGCGAGGCGGCGCTGGCGCGGCGAATCGACTACGGATCCGCACTGGCTCTGGTGGGAGCGACCGTGCTGGTCGGCGCGGCAATCGTGATCCTGATGGGCGGCGAGCGCAAAGGCCGCATCCTGCACAGTACTCGCGGCGCCGCCGCCATCCGCGCAGTCTGATGCGTCCGCGCAAGTCCGCGCCGACACGCCGGATCAAAATTGTCGATCCTAATGAACGTACCGAACTGATTGATGGAGCCGAGCGCGCCGAGCGGATGCTGGTCCTGCACCTGCGGCGCGCGCGGCGCAAAGCGCGCGACGCGGCGGTCGCGGAGGTGATAGCCGTCCTGCGCGGTCTCGGTGTCGAGGCGCGCGCAGCGGTCGGCGGCCCGCTGTCGGAGGTCGCCGGGGTCGCGTGGGTCACGCTCCCTGCGGCGCATCT
>DATDGX010000205.1:0-13141 GCA_036521875.1 Binataceae bacterium (SeqCode) | reverse complement strand
CATCCTGTTCCTCGACGACGACGCAGTGGCGGAGCCGCGATGGGCACTCGAGATGCTCGCGGAGATGGAACGGCGCCGACTCGACGCCGCGTGCGGGATGGTGTTGCCGCGATGGCTCGTGGAACCGCCGCGATGGCTCGGGCCGAGCCTGTGGGTCAAGCTCGCGGTGCACGATCGAAGTGCGATCGAATCGGCGCCCACTGAGTGCGCCGAGACGCTCGCCAACTATTTCAGCGCCAACGCCGGCTTTCGGCGCGCGGCCTTCGAGCGCTACGGAAAGTTTCGCGAAGACCTGGGCGTGGTCGGCGGCAATCCGATTTCCGGCGAGGACACCGAGCTTTTCGCGCGTATCATCGCGCAGGGCGGCAAGATGGGTTTCGCGCCACGCGCGATCGTGCATCACCAGATTCCGCCCGAGCGGATGACGCGCGCGTATCTGCGCCGCAAGAGTTTCGCCTTCGGCCTCGGCAGCGCGGTCGCGGGCGGAGGACGCAGCCACAATCAGCCGGGCAAGCTGTTCCGCAACGCGCTCCGGATGGCGATTGCGGCGGCGCGCGGCGATCGCGAGCGCGCGCTCTATCACGAACTCGAATGCGCGAACTTTTTAGGCTACTGGCGCGGCCGGATGAGTCCGAGGCCGCGGCCGTGAAGTGGCGGTGAGTCAGTTGAGGCCGCCCGCGTCTTTATTTTACGTACGCGAGCATGCCGCGTCGGAAGATTCGTTCCAGGTACGGAATCAACGCCATCGTCTCCAGCTCCGCGAGTGTGACCCAGCGGAAATCGACGTGCTCATCGGGCCTGAGCGCGACCTTCTGATAGAGCTTGAGCCGGCACGCATAGAGCGCCTGCAGATACGGCTCTGCGGGCATCGAATGCATCCCCAGCAAGCGCTCGGCGACGACGTCGAGCGCGGTCTCCTCCTTGATTTCGCGGAGCAGGCAATCCTCGAACGATTCTCCGAGCGCCAGATGTCCACCCGGCAGGTCCCAGCTTCCCGGATGGTACGGCATCGTCGGCGCGCGCTTGAGGACGAGCAGACGCCCGCGATTTGCGATCACGCCATGAACGCCGACATAGAATTGCTGCTCCGCCATGTATGAACTGCGCGCGCGTACGCGCCCGCGCTTGAACCTACCGAGGCGCTGCGCGTCACGCTACACGGAGACAGAGCCCTCCGCGGAGCTCGGGCATTGTCTATTGCGCCGAGGCTTGAGTAGATTTGCCATTCGTCGGAAGGAGCGATCATGGAAAAGTCCGAATTCTATCGCGACGCGCGCCGCGACCTGGCCGGGCCTCTCGTCGGTCTGCGCGTGCTCGAGGCGACCACCAGTTGGGCGGGCCCGATGTGCGCGTGCGTGCTCGCCGACATGGGCGCCGACGTGATCAAGGTCGAGCAGCCGAGCGGCGAGGTGACGCGCCGCCTGCCGCCGTTCCAGGCGGGGGTGGCGTTCGGGCATGCGATGGTGAATCGCAACAAGAGGAGCCTGACGCTCGATCTTCGCGTCGCAGAAGGGCGCGAAATATTTCTCAAGCTCGCCGCGCGCTCCGATATCGTAGTGCAGAATTTCCGGCCCGGCACGCTCGACAAGTGGGGCGTCGGCTACGAGAGCGTGCGCGCGGTCAAACCCGACATCATTTATGTTTCGATCAGCGGCTTCGGGCAGTTCGGTCCGATTCACGATCGCGTCGGTTACGATCCGATCGCGCAGGCGATGAGCGGGTTCATGTCGCTCAACGGCCCAGTCGATGGGGGCCCGTCCAAGGCTGCGACGTTTCTCTGCGACGATCTCGCGGGCCTGCACGGCGCGATCGCGGCGCTCGGCGCGCTCCACCATCGCGAGCGCACCGGCGAGGGGCAGCATCTCGACGTCGCGCTGCTCGACGCGATGCTGTTTCAGTCGGACGGCTACCTGACTCTCGGCGCGATGGGTCTTGGTTTTCCACGCACCGGCAACGAGTTCACGTTTTCAGTGCCGACCAATACCTATCGATGCGCTGACGGGACGGTGATGCTGGGCATCCTGCTCGACACGCACTGGAAAGTCGGTGCGCGGATGATGGGGCGGGCGGAGCTCGCCGACGATCCGCGTTTCGCGACGCTGCCGGGCCGGATGGAGCATCGCCAGGAATGCAACGCGGTAGTCTCCGAATGGTGTTGCGCGCTGACGGTAAAGGAAGTGGTGGAGACCTGCGCGCGCAACACGATTCCCTGCTCGGTGGTGAACACCTACGAGCAGGCGGCGCGCGATCCGCATGTACTCGCGCGCGACATGCTGCAGCCGATCGAGCAGGAGAACGGGCAGGTCGCGCCGATCACCGGGCCCGCCGCGAAATTCTCGCGCACCCCTACCCGGGTCCGCAGCGCGGCACGCGCCCTGGGAGCAGACACGGACGTGATCCTGGCCGACTTGGGAATCGACGCCGCGGCGCGCAACCGCCTGCGCAGCGCGAAGATAATCTGAGCGCACAGGAATCCAGATACTGAAACCTCACGAGGTTTCAGGCTTCCCGTTCGGCCAAGATGCGCGCTCCGCGCTCTCAGAACATCACGCGGAGTGCAGATGTTTTTACTTTTTGCCGGCGACAACGGAGCCGGCTCCTGACACTTGGGTGCAGGGGCTGCCCCTGCACCCAACAGGAAGCGCGAAACCCGTAAGGGGTTTCGCAAGTTCGTTCTGTTCTATCCTTTGCGCCCCCAGGCACCGCCGCCGGGCGTCTCGATGCGAATTCGATCGCCTGGGCCCAGATTCACGTTGGTCTTGCCCGGGAGCGCGATACGCCGGCTGCCGCGCACCAGGTAGTTCGCGCCGGTCGCGCCCGCGCCGCCGCCTGCGAGTCCCCACGGCGCGATCTTTCGCCGCTCGGTCAGGATGCTCACGTTGGACTCGACCAGGCATTCGAGCTCGCGCACCAATCCGTCGCCGCCCCGCGCGCGGCCGCGGCCACCCGAGCCGTGCCGAATCCGGTACTCGGTGATGCGCATCGGGTAGTACGCTTCGAGCGCCTCGATCGGCGTGTTGAGCGTGTTGGTCATGTGGGTGTGAATTCCCGAGGCGCCCGGATGTCCGGGCGCTGCGCCGGCGCCGCCCGCGATCGTTTCGTAGTAGGAGAAATGCCGATTGCGGAAGCGATCGAAGCCGCCGACCGTCAGATTCGACATCGAGCCCGAACTCGCGGCGGGGATTCGGTCTGGCGCCGCCTTGGCGAGCGCGCGGAACAGCACGTCGACGATTCGCTGCGAGGTCTCGACGTTGCCGCCCGCAACCGCGGCGGGCGCGAGCGCGTTCACGATCGAGCCGGGCGGCGCGACCAATCGAATCGGGCGCATCAGGCCTTCGTTGGCCGGCACCGCCTCCGCCGCGAGGCACTTCATCACGTAGAAGGTGGCCGAGAGCGTGATCGCATAATTCGCATTGACCGAGCCGCGCACTTGCGGCGCGGAGCCGCTGAAATCAACTGTCGCGCGGCCGCCGCGAATCGTAATCGCAACCTCGATCGGAATTGGACCGGTACCGAAACCGTCGTCATCCAAAAAGTCGCGCGCGCGGTAAGTGCCGGGCTTGAGCTGGCGCAGCGTCGCCGCCATCAAGCGCGCCGCATAGTCCTTGAGCGCGTCCATCGCGGCTTCGACGGTTCCCCGCCCGGACGATTTCACCAGGGCCAGCAGCCGCTCCGAGCCAACTCTGAGCGCCGCAATCTGCGCGCGCAAATCCCCCTCGCGTTCCTCGCTGACGCGAGTGTTGGCGAGAAACAGCGCGAGCACGTCGCGCGCCATCGCGCCGCCCACGACGATCTTCACCGGCGGAAGCCGGAAACCTTCCTGGTAGATCTCGGTCGCGAGCGCCATCGAGCCCGGCGCCATCCCGCCAATATCCGCATGATGCGCGCGGTTGGCGGCGTAGCCGAACGGACGCCGCTCGTTGCCGATAAAGATCGGCGCGACCAGGGTCAGGTCCGGCAGATGGGTCCCGCCGGCGAACGGGTCGTTGAGCGCCGCGATATCACCACGCTCGAGATCGAGCCGTTCGATCGCCGCGCGCACCGAGAGCGGCGTCGAGCCGAGATGCACCGGGATATGCGCCGCCTGCGCGACCAGCTCGGCGCGCGCGTCGAACAGTGCGCACGAGAAATCATGGCGCTCCTTGATATTCGGCGAGTAGCCGGTCTGGCCCAGCACCACGCCCATCTCCTCGGCGATCGCGGCGAGGCGATTGTTCATCACCGCGAGCGTGACTGCGTCGAGCTTCATCGGACGGCCTCCAGATGCAGATTTCCGAAATCGTCCACGCGCATCGCGAACTCCGGCGCCACGTACGCGGTAGAGCTCAACTCGACGATGATCAGCGGGCCGCGAAGCCGCGCGCCCGCGCCAAGGGAGTCGCGCTCATAGATCGGCGTGGAACGCAGCGCACCGCCGACCAGCACCGGCGCGCGCGCGATCGGCGCAGGCTTGCCGCGGCGGCGCGCGACGCGCTCGGGGCGCGCGAACGATTCGCCGGCGGTGGCGCGCAGGCGCAAATTCACCACCTCGATCGGAGCGCCTGGCGTCGCGTGTCCGAAGGTGCGCCGATGAGCCGCGTGGAAGTCCGCGGCAAAGCGTGGAGTGAGCGCGACTTCGAGCTCGTAGGATTGGCCGCGGTAGCGGAGGTCGGCGCTCAGCGCGAATTTGATGCTCGCGGGACGCGCACCCTCGCGCTTAAGCTCGGCGCGCGCGCGCCGGAGCATCGCGGCCGCGCGCGCGACCATCGCGCGATACTCCGGATCGATCGCGCGCACCGTGAGCGAGTATTCGCGGCCGAGAGGCGCGCCGAGCGCGCCCCACGCGCACAACAGGCCGGGATTCCGCGGCATCACCACGTGCCGGATACCGAGATCGAGCGCCAGCTCCGAGGCGTGCATCGGACCCGCGCCGCCGAACGCCAGCAGCGCGAAGTCGCGCGGGTCGATTCCGCGTTCCACCGTGATGACGCGAATCGCGCGTTCCATGTTCGCGTTGACGACGCGAATCACGCCGCGCGCGGCCGCATGCGCGCCGACACGCATCGCGCGGGCGAGCGCCGCGAGCGCGCGCGCAGCGCGCTCGGGATAGAGCTTCATCGCGCCGCCGAGAAAGCGCTCCGGCACGAGGCGGCCGGCGACCAGGTCGGCGTCGGTCACACAGGGATCCTCGCCGCGGCCATAACAGGCGGGACCCGGATCGGCGCCCGCGCTTTCCGGACCGACCTGCAGCGAGCCGCCTGCGTCGAGCCGCGCTATCGAGCCGCCGCCCGCGCCGACAGTGTGAATATCGATCACGGGACTGCGCACCGCGTAGCCGTCGGGATAGCTCAGCGTGCGGATTCGCGCGCGCCGATCGAACAGCGACACGTCGGTCGAGGTCCCGCCCATGTCGAAAGTGATGAAACGATCGGTGCCAAGGGCGCGCGCGAGGGCCGCCGCGCCGACCACGCCGGCCGCAGGCCCGGACAGAATAGTGCGGACCGGCTCGTCCCGCGCCAGGCGCGCGCCGATAGCGCTGCCGTTGGATTGCATCACGCGGATCCGTGCGCCCGCGAGCCGGGTTTCCAGATGCGCCAGATGCGAGGACATCCGCGGCGCCACGTACGCGTTGATGACGGTGGTCGAGAAGCGCTCGTACTCGCGGTACTCGGCGGAAATCCGATGCGAGATCGAAAGCGGGCGGCCGAGCGGCGCAAGTGCGCGTGCGATCGCCTCCTCGCTGCGCGGGTTCGCGTACGAATGGAGCAGGCAGACGGCGAACGCCTCGGCGCGGCTTCGCTCGGCAAGCCGGCGGATGCGGCCGAGCTCGGCGGCGCTGAGGCGGCGCGCGACAGTGCCGTCGAAGAGAGTGCGCTCCGCGACGCCGAAGCGCATCGCGCGTGCGACCAGCGGCTCCGGACGCGTAGGAGCGAGCGCATACAGGTCGTCGCGATTCTGACGGCCGATTTCGATCAGGTCCTCGAAGCCGGCGTTGGTGATCAGCGCGACACGCGCGCCCTTTTTTTCGAGCAGCGCGTTGGTCGCGACCGTCGAGCTGTAAGTGACGAGGCCGGGCGAGTCACGTTCGAGCATCGCGGCGATTCCCGCCACCACGGCGGCAGCGGGATCGGCAGGCGTCGATAGTACTTTGTGCACGCGGAGCCGGCCGCCTACTATCGCGACGAGGTCGGTAAAGGTGCCGCCGGTGTCGATGCCGATAACAATTTCACTCCTGGCCGCGCCATAGGCACTCGGGCCATCGGCCATCGTGTGGGCGTTCTTCGGCGCGTCGCGGCGCTCGCGACTCTGGTGCGGGCGGCGGCGCGTTTGCTCTGCGGCGCGGCTCACGAGGGTCTGAGCAGGACTTTGAAGTTGGGCGAGGTGGCCGCGAGGTTCATCGCCTCGAGGCCGTGCGCGAGCGGAACCGTCGCGGAAATCAGCGGGCAGAGATCGATTCGTCCGGCTTCCAGAGCCGCGAGCGCGGGCGCAAAGCGGCCGCATCGCGAGCCGACCACCGTGATCTCGTTCACCACGATTGGCGCCAGGTTGATTTCAACGCCGGCCGCGGCCGTGCTCTTAATAATGATCGTGCCGCGCGGCCGGACAATGGCGATCGCGCGCGCCAGTCCCGAACCGCGTCCAGTGCAATCGATCACGACGTCAAATTTTTCGCCTACGGCCTGGAATTTTTCGTCGAGAGTTTGCTCGGCAACCGTATCGAGGCCGAGATCGGCGAGGCGCGCGAGTTTTTCCGGATGATGCCCCGCGACGACGGGCAGGTGTCCCTCGACGCGGAGCGCGAGCGCGACGATCGCGCCCAGACGCCCGTCGCCCAGCACGGCGATCCTATGGTTATGCGCGAGATGAGTCTGCGCAAAGATTTCGTACGCGGCGGCTAGAGGCTCGACGAAGACTGCGGCTTCGTCGCTAATCGAATCGGGCAGGACGAAAAGATTTTCGTCGGGGAGGCGCAGGAACTCGGCGAAGGCGCCGTCGCGCCCGAGGATTCCGAGGACGGTGCGCGCCGGGCAATGGCGTCCCACGCCGGCAGCGCACCATTCGCAGCGCCCGCATCCGGCGTTGATCTCGCCGACGACACGGCGACCTTTGAGTGCGGGGTTCGCCGAGTCCGCGACGCGGCCGACGAATTCATGGCCCGGCACTCCGCGATAAGCCATGTAGCCGCGCGCGATCTCGAGATCGGTTCCGCAAATCCCGGCCAGCGTCACGCGCACCACGCTCTCGCCGGCGCACGGCGCAGGATCGGGATAGTCGGTGCGATAGGAGAGCTGTCGATCGAATAGCAAGGCGCGCATTCGAGATAATCCGGTCGTGCGTGTGCGGCGCTGACGCCGGACATTGAAACAGAAAAGCCACCGCGACGGCTAGCCCGCGATGGTCTTCACCCGTAGGTCCGATTTGATGAGCGGAGAGGGGAGGGCGATTGTCAGGCGGCGGACTTGATCGTCAGTCGGCGGATTTGGCGGAGGAGCTTTTCTCGGAGCGCTTCTTGGAGCCTTTCTCGGACGAAGATTTCGAATTATCAGATGAAGACGTCGTACCGTTCTCCGACGATTTCGACTCCGAAGATTTCTCGGCGGACTGGTCCGCAGATTTCGCCGCGGATTCTTTCGCGGCCGACGACGCCTCGCCGTTCGCAGTCGAACCGTTAGTCGCGGACGACTCGCTCGCTTCCGACTGCTCCGATTTGGGGGCCTCGCCCTTGTGCGCGTAGTCGGTCGCGTACCAGCCGCTGCCCTTGAGCACGAACGAGTTTCGCGACATCAAGCGGTCGACCTTGCTCTTGCAGTTGGGGCATTTCTTGAGGCCGGTCTCGGTGATCCGCTGCATCACCTCTACCACTCCGCACTTGGGGCACTGGTACTCGTAAATCGGCATGGGCTAGTTCGTTTGCTCAGCGAGGCGCGATTAGGCCGCGCCACCTACACCTTAGGTAACCACGTAGGCGCGGTATGTCAACGAAAACACGCCGGTCTTCGCCGTCGCTTCGCCATTTCATGATTGGCAAGCGTCGCGCGCGAGTGCTGATGGCAAGAGTGGCACGCAAGTGCCCCGGCTTGTCAACCTGGTCGCCCTAAGTCGAATTTCAGGCAGATCCGTAAATCAGGCCATGTACGATCGTCGGCAGGACGACCTGCTGGATCAATCCGATCGCGAAGATCACCACGAGCGGCGAAAAATCGATCCCGCCGAAGTTCACCGGGAGATGCTCGCGGATCCACTCGAAGACCGGCTCGGTGATCGAGTAGATGAAGCGCACGATCGAGTTGTAGGGATTCGGTTCGATCCAGGTCATCAGCGCCGCGATGATCACGACCCAGAAATAGAGCGTGAGCAGTCCGCTCAGAGCTTGCGCGACGTAGACGACGAAGGTGGTCCAGGCGTACACGAAATAAATTCCTTTAATGTTGAGCGCGGCCCAATTCGCGCGAACGATCGGCGGCAGCGTGCAGAGCGGCGGCCACGATATCAGAAAAGCCCGCCTCGGCGAACCGGCGCAGCGCCGCCTCGGTGGTGCCGCCGGGCGACGCGACCGCGCGGATCATCGTGGCGGCATCGAGATTCGACTCGCGCATCATATGTTCCGCGCCGCGGATCGTCTTCAGCGCCATCCGCATCGCCAGCGCGCGCGGGATTCCTTCGTTGACCGCCGCGTCTGCGAGCGCCTTGACGAACAAGTATACGTAGGCGGGTCCGCTGCCGGAGAGCGCAGTCACTGCGTCGAGCAGATGCTCCTGTTTGAGCGCGACGGCGTCGCCTACTGCGCGAAAAATCCTGAGCGCCGACTCTTCGTCCTGCTTGCTCGCGCCGCGCGATCGGGTAACCGCCGCCATCCCGTGTCCGACCATCGCCGGCGCATTGGGCATCACGCGGATCACGCGAGCGCGCGCGCCCAGCCCGGCGGTCAGCCGCTCGAGCGTGATCCCCGCGGCGATCGAGATGAACAGCCTGGTTTTCTCTTTGCCCTTCAGCTCGCTGCCAAGTTCGATGAGCACCTCGTCGATATGCTGCGGCTTGACTGCGAGCAGCACCGCTGGCGCCGATCGCATCACCTCGAGGTTGTCCGCGGTGGTGGCGACCTTGAGCGTGCGCGCGAGTTTACGCCGTCGCTCGGGCGCCACGTCGGACACGATGATGTCCGCCGGCTTGTAGAGCTTGTGCGCGATGAGGCCGTGCGCCAGCGCCTCGGCCATATTGCCGCCGCCGATAAAGCCGAGTTTTTTCATCGCGTGCGCTCGCCGAACACCGCGCGTCCTACGCGCACGATGGTCGCGCCTTCTTCGATCGCAATTTCGAAATCGTCGGTCATGCCCATCGAAAGCTCGCTTAGCGCAAGCCCAGACGCCCGCGCAAGCCGCTCTCGCATCTCGCGCATCCGCGCAAAGAAGGGCCGCGCGCGCTCGAGCGATTCGCCAGCCGGCGGTATCGTCATCAGACCTGCGATGTCGACCTCGGCTCGCGCCGCGTCGATCAGGCGCTCGACTTCGTCAGGCGCGACTCCCATCTTGCTCGCCTCTCCACCGAGGTTCACCTCGACGAGAGTGAGAACCGGCGGCGATCGCCGCGCTCGCGCGAGTGCGGTAGCGAGGCGCACGGAGTCGAGGCTGTGAATCAAATTGAACGTATCTGCGGCGATCCTGGCCTTGTTGCTTTGGAGGTGACCGATAAGATGCCATCGGATATCGCCAAGGTCGGCGAGCGCCGCGCGCTTGGCAACAGCTTCTTGCACATAATTTTCGCCGAACTCGCGAGCGCCAGCGCGATAGGCGGCGCGGACCGCCTCGGGTGGCTGCGTCTTGCTCGCCAGTACGAGGCGAACCCCGTTCGCCGGGCCCTCTCCGCCGGTTGATTTTGGATCGCGGCCGGCCCGGCGCAATGCCGCGTCGATTCGGAAACGCACGGCGGTGAGTCGCTCGGCGATTTCGCGTTCCGTCAGCATCGGCGATGGTCTCCGGGGGGACGCGCGGCGTCAGGGCGAAACACCCTGGCGCGCCAGCGCGAGGAGCACGCTCTCGACCGGCAATCCCATCACGTTGTCGCGCGGCCCATCAACCTGCGAGATGAATCCGCCGCCGATGCCCTGGATTCCGTACGCGCCCGCCTTGTCGAGTGGCTCGCCGCTCGCGACGTACGCGTCGATCTCTTCACCGGTCAGCGCGCGGAAAGTGACGCGGCTCTCGACCGCTTCGTTTTCGAGAATTTTACCGCCGCGCGCGAGCGCGAACGCCGTGATGACGACGTGCGTGTTGCCAGAGAGCATCGCGAGCATCGCGCGCGCGCCGTCCGCGCCATCGGGTTTGCCAAGAATCTGGCCCGCGCAAACGACGATAGTGTCGGCGCTGAGAACGATTGCCTCTGCTGCGCCATGCGAAACTGCGAGCGCCTTGTCACGCGCCATCCGGAGCGCGAATGCGCCCGCCTCTTCGCCCGGCAACCGCGTTTCGTCGATCCCGCTCGCAACGATGTCGAAGCGGAGTCCTTCGCGGATGAGTAACTCGCGGCGGCGCGGCGAGGACGACGCAAGGATCAGGCTGGCTGATGCGATTGGTTTATTCGACGCGGACATCTTTCTGCGCGAGGTTTGATCGCGCACGACTTTGATCCTTATCGAAACTGTTACGAGAGCAGGCTCCGCTCCGCAAGCGACTTGGCGGCGGGAAGTGGAATCAAAAGTAGGTTCAGATGCTGGGAGCCAATTGAAGGTCCGCCACGCATCGGTCAACCTAGACCATCCGCCGAACGCGAGTTCGCCAGTGATCCCTGCGCGCCGCGGCCCTCGCTCATAATGACGGAAGAGATGAGACTGAACCTTCAACTAGCCGCCGCGGCGGTATTCATAGTCGGTGCGCTGTTCGCCGCGATGCAGGCGGCTGCGCAACTCAACTCCACGCCGCTCTCCGCGACGCCCGCCGCCCAAGCGTCCAGCTCCGGAGCGCCTGCCATCGGAGCGCCAATCGTCGCGGCGCTTGGCGCTCCGACTCCGGGCGCCGGAGCGCCGAGCTACCTCGCGCCAGTTGCGGGAGCGCCGCCCTCCGACGCCGCGCAGGCGTTCGCCGACGGCTATCGCGCGTATTCGAGTCATGACCTCGCGCGCGCGGCCGAGCGGCTCCAGTTCGCATCCGCAAACTCGACAACTCTCGCCGACTACGCGCTCTACTACCTGGGGCTGGCGCAGCGCGACCAGGGCGATCTCAACGGCGCGGCCGGCACATTCGATCGCCTGCTCAAATCCTACCCGCAGAGCGTGATGGCTGACGCGGCGGAGCTCGAGCTAGCGCGTGCGCAATTCAATCTCGGCCGCTACGCCGAGGCGTCCGCGTCCGCCGCAAGGCTCGCGGCGCGCAGCGAGAATCCGGAGCTGGAGCAGAGCGCGCGACTCGTCGAGGCGAAGGCGCTGGTGGCGCTCGGCGACTTCCGCGGCGCGTACACGCAGGTGATGGCGATTCGCGACCAGTACCCGCGCGGCGCGTCGGACGCCGAGGCGCGTTCGCTGGCCCATTCGATTCTCGTCGCAAGCCCCACGGTCGCAGACAGTAATTCGCTCGCGTACCACAAGAGCGAGGCCGATCTGCTGCTGCGCGAAGGCGAATCCGCAGGCGCGCTGGCGCAGGCTCGCGCCGCGTTCGCGATGTCGCCGCCGCAGGCGGAACGCGCCGAGCTGCTCTGGCTCGAGGCGCGCGCGCTACATTCCGACCCTCAGCGCGCGACTCGTGCGATCCTCGACTACCTGAATATCGCGCCGGCCGGTCCGTCCGCGCCTGCGGCGCTGGAAGCGCTCGCACTCATCTACTGGCACGACAACGACTACGCGCGCGCGCGCGCAACGCTCAACCGAATCGTGAGTAGTTTTCCGCATAGCACGCTCGCGCCCGCCGCGATGCTCCGCATCGGGCGCATCTTCGAAGAAGAACACAAGCTCGATTCGGCACGCAGCGAGTATCGGAAATTGATCGCGCGCTTTCCGGCGAGCGAAGCGGCTGACGAGGCGCGTTTCCGCGCGCCGTGGGCCAGCTATCTGACGGGTCAGTACTCGAACGCAGCGGCCGGTTTTCAGGCGGCGCGAGCGCATACGAAAGAGGGCTCGGAGCGGGACATGTTTGGCTACTGGCGCGCGCGTGCGCTCGAGAAGAGCGGCGACCGCGCGACGGCGCATGCGATCTACACTCAAGTGGCGGCGAGTATCGAGAGTAACTACTACCCGCTGCTCGCGAGCCGTCGTATCGAGGCTCCGCCGCCCGAGCTTCCCGCCGCATCGATGCCCGATCCGGTTTTCGGCTCGCCGCCCGCGGTTTCTCCGACGGCGGAGTTTCATGTCGAGCGCGCGCTCGAGCTTCGCGCGCTGGGCCTGAAGCAACTCGAGCCGGCTGAGCTGCAGATGCTGGAGGCGCACACCGCATCGAATCCGCGGCTGCGCGAATTCGTGTTCGCGGCGCTGGTCGACGCGCAAGCGTGGTACGCCGCTATCCAGATGGTGACGCGGATGGAAAAGCGCGGCGAGATTGGCCGCGAGACGGCGGAGCGGGTCCGCTATCCGCGTGCGTACTGGGATCCGATCCGGAATGCCGCTGCTCAGCGCGGCCTCGATCCGTACCTGGTGCTCGCGCTCGCGCGCCAGGAGAGCCTGTTCAATCCCGAGGCGAATTCGAGCTCCGACGCGCGCGGCCTGATGCAGCTATTGCCGTCGACCGCGCGCAGAGTGGCGGCGCAAAGGGGGATGGCGATGGAGTCGCTCAACCTTTACGACCCGGCGCTCAACCTGGAACTCGGAACGACCTACCTTAAAATCCTGCTCGAGATGTTCGGCGGCGACCAGTTTCGCGCGGTCGCGGCATACAACGCGGGCGAGCATGCGGTCGCGCATTGGGTGGCGATATTCCCGATGGAGGATGACGAATGGGTGGAGAACATCGGCTATCGCGAGACGCGCGAGTACGTGAAGAAGGTACTCGGCGGGCGCCGGGAGTATCTGCTGCTGTACGGGCGGACGTCCGCAGCTACCTGATTCCGCGCGCGGCGGCGATCGCGGGCATCGACGTGGGCGAGGATTTCCTCGACCTCGCGATCGTCGCCGCTGAATGCCGCGCGCTTCGCTACGTACGGGTGGGTCTCGCGGGAATCAGCTCGCTAGCGGCGCTTACGG
>DATDGX010000204.1:0-15017 GCA_036521875.1 Binataceae bacterium (SeqCode) | reverse complement strand
GCGATCGATAGTTGACGTTGGAATGCTCGCAGCTTAGCTGCACTCCGTAGCGCGACAAAGAAGGAAATGGCCGAAGCTCTCAGAGCCCTGCCCCACGACGAGACGCTAGTCACTGCGCGCCGCCGCCAGATTTTCCAGGCCGCGTGCCGCGTGCTGGCTCGCAAGTCTTTTCACGAAGCCTCGGTGAAGGAACTCGCGCTCGAGGCTGGGCTGGCTGCGGGCTCGATTTACGTTTACCTCAAGAGCAAGGACGACATTTTGATCCTGATCGCCGAGTCGATGGTCGCGGAATTCACCGAGCAGTTGCCCGCGATCCGCGAGCGCGCCGGCATTGACCCACGGCGCGAACTGCTCGAGATGATGCGCGCGATTGTCGACGTGATCGATCACTATCGCGAGGCGTTCACCGTGCTGCATCACGAGGGCCGCTATCTCGCGCGGCGCCCCGAGTATCGCGAGCCGATGCGCCAGATCGGAAAGGACTACTTCGGCGTGATAGCTGAGGTGCTCGAGCGTGGGCGGCGCGACGGCGCAATGCGCTTCGAGGACTCGCATAGCGTGGTAGAGGCGGTGCACATGATGTGCTCGGGATGGGCAACGGGTGCGAATAATTTGAAAGGCATCAGCAAGGAAACTTATTTCCGCGATATCACGGCGATGATCGACGGCCGCTTCACGGTGCACGCGACACACGGCCATGACGCCAATGGCAGCGCGCTGCGCTGATCGCGAATCGTAGGAGACGGGCGAAGCTTAAGAGTCAGGAGTCTATAAGTGGCAATTGCATTTGACCGGCGCACTCTCGAGGGCGTCTACAGCGTCCGCCAGAGCGTCGCGTATATCCAGAACTACCGCTACGCCGAAGAGCGGATGATGCGCATGATGGCGGGATGGATTGCGCTGACACCTGAACTCGCGGTGAAGCTCGAGATGGCGCGCCAGGTGTACGAGGACGCTCAGCATTGCGACGCGCTAGGCAAGCGGCTGCCGGAACTGCGCGCACAGCCGCAGGTCTCGAAGCCGGCCAACGAGCAGTTCGCCCGTTTCATCCAGGAAGTCGAGGACAAGGAAGAGTGGGAGGAAACGATCGAACGCCTGGTTGGAATTTACCGGGTGCTCAAACCGCATCTGATTTCACACTACAGCGCGCACGTGACGGCGGCCAACCCGGTCTACGAGCCGCCGACGCTGCGTATTCTGGAGCGCATGCTGGAAGAGGAAAAGGCGCACGTGGAGAAGGGCAACGTGCTGCTCGAAGATCTGCTCAAGACGCCTGAAAAGCAAAAGCGCGCCTCCGCATGGCAAGCGCATCTCGAGGAACTTCTGGGAGCGTCGGGCGGCGTGACCGGATTCCCCACCGACGCCGAGGAGCCCAGGAAAAAACTGGGACGGAGCTGATGAAGCCGCTCACCAGGCCGGCGGAACTCGACGCCGCGATTGCGGCGCATGCAGGCGCGCTGCTCGCGGGCAACGCCAAGACGGCGGAGAAGTACGTGGATAAGGCGGCGCTCGGAGCGCATCGCGAGATCGTAGCCGAGCTCGAGCGCAAAGGACCGTTCCCCAAATACCAGGACCTGGCGCTGGCGAGGATCGGATTCCAGTTCATGTCGAAGATTCGCTTCGAGGGACCCCGCGGCAAGGTCCTGCTGCTCAACCGCTGGCGCAAGGCTGCTGACGACCAGTGGCAGTTGGCGAAGCTTGAAGACATCTCGTCGAAGCGCTCGCCATGGTCGGATATTCCGGAGCTCGCCGCAGCGCGCGTGGAGAACGGCGATGCCTGACCTCGGAGATCGCGGCAACGTCAACGGGCCGCAGCCGATCGGAAAAGTCATCGAGCCGCCGGCCGAGATGTTCAACGCTGCTGCGCGGTTCATGCAAGCGCTCATCAATGGCGACACCTTGGCGGCGCTCGCGATGACGCACGAGCAGGCACGCGACCAGGTCGCGGCAATTGCGGACTCGATTAAAGCGGGCGCGTATAATAAGACCGAGTTTTTCGGTAAGGCGCGAGTCGTCAAACACTACTTCGTGAAGGCGCGCCTGATCGGCGCGGGTCCGACGCCGGCAGTAGTGCAGATTCGGATGGGCGTCGAAGATGATGGTGCGTGGAAAGTTCGCGAAGCGGTTAATCTGACCGGCGTCAAGTCGGGCTGGACCAAGTAACGGTCGGCGACGGCCGGGCAGGCAGCATTAAAGTTACAGAGAGAGGTTCCTATGGACAAAATGATTCCAGTTGACCGGCTCGCACGCCCCGAGGACCACGTCCTGGTTCCGGCCGAGAGGCTCCGTCACGCGCGCATGGAACAGGGCATGTCCGCATTGGGCGCGATGCCCTACGAGGACGACTTCCTCAAGGCACGCATGCACGGAATTTGCGCGGGCGAGTACCAGGCGATGGAAGCGGCGGGACGCACGCTGTTCGACTTTCCGGACGCGCCGTGGGAATTCCAGCTCGACATGGCGCGCCAGGTGTGGGACGAGTCGCGGCACGCCGAAATTTATACGAAGCTCCTGGAGTACGCCGGATCGTTTTACGGCGAGTTCCCGGAGAGCGAAGTGCTGTGGTCGTGCACCCAGGCCGCTGACCCGGCGGCGCGCGTCGCCGGAATCAATCGCGGACTCGAGGGGCTCGCCTGCGACGTTTTCGAACAGCTCATCCGCCTTGCGCAGGTGATGGGCGACAAGGTGATCGAGCGATCGATCGATTACGTGCTCGCCGACGAAATCACCCACGTGCGGATGGGCTCCAAGTGGATGCGCAAACTGTGCGAGGGCGACCCTGAGCGGCTTCAGCGGGCGCAGGAGTTCCAGGACAGTATCGACACGCTGTTCAGCTTCGGTGGCAACCGCCCGCGCCAGGAAGACGTTGCGCAGGTCAAGCAGAAAATGAATGGGCTCGAGTTCGAGTTCGACGCGCGCGTCACGATCGCACGCGAAGCGCGCCTGCAGGCGGGCTTCACCGAGGAAGAGATCGAGCGGCTAGTCAAGGGTATGGCGAAAAGCGTGGCGTACTAGATCAGATCGTCGCGGGACTCGATAAGACTGCCGCGAACTGGATGAAGCCGGCACGGATTGGCCCGGCGCCAAGTTGAAGACTAATAGGGGAACGACGCATGCAGAAATGTATCCCGGTTGACCGCCTCGCACGGCCCGACGGTTTCGTCCTGATGCGCGGCCGCGACGTGCGCGAGATTCGCGAGGAGCAGGACCTCGAGGATCGTATCCTCCCGTTCGACGAAGAGGCGCTTCGCGGGCGGCTCCACGGCATCTACACTGGCGAGCTGCAGGCGATGGAGGCGGCGGGCCGCACGCTGTTCGATTTCCCCGACGCGCCGTGGGAGTTCCAGCTCGACATGGCGCGCCAGGTGTGGGACGAGTCGCGCCACGCCGAGATTTTTCAGCGCCTGGTCGAATACATGGGCGGCCACGCGGGCGACTACGTCGAGACCGAGATACTGTGGCGATG
This sequence comes from Binataceae bacterium (SeqCode), assembly GCA_036521875.1. GTDB lineage: Bacteria > Desulfobacterota > Binatia > Binatales > Binataceae > DATDGX01. The sequence continues at coordinate 11,551 of DATDGX010000204.1, read as the reverse complement.
CACCCAGGCGGAAGACCCGGCGGCACGAGTGGCGGGAATCAACCGCGGACTCGAGGGCCTCGCCTGCGATGTATTCGATCAGTTGATTCGCATCGCGCAGCGCAACGGCGACGAGGTTATCGAACGTGCCGTCGATTACGTGCTTGCCGACGAAATCACCCACGTCCGCATGGGCTCTAAGTGGATGCGCAAGCTGACCGAGGGCGACCCCGAACGCCTCGCCCGCGCGCAGGCCTTCCAGGATATGGTCGACGAGGTCTTCAACTTCCGCGGCGGCCGTCGCGCCCGCGAAGATATCCAGAACGACGACGGCATGATGCTGACGATTGCGCGCGAAGCACGGCTGCTGGCGGGCTTCTCCGAAGAGGAGATCCAGCGGCTGGTCGATTCCGCGCGCAAGAGCGCGGCGTACTAGCTGAACGCTGCTCGCCGAGCGTCTGCGCCACCCGTCGAGCGTCCGATACGGCTCACGTTTGACCGGCTGCCCTGGCCCGTCAGAGACTGACGCCGCGTGCTCGCGGTTCCCGCCGCAGGCGCATGCCGAAGAGAGACTCCCAGAACGCGCCGGCGCCTTGCAGGTTGCTCGCGAAGCGTTTCAGCAGATGCAATTCACCGTTCGCGGGTGGGTTGTTGCTCGCGATATCGGAAATTTCTTCTGGAATGTCCTGGAAATCCTGCTCGGGGATCCCCTGGAGCAGCGAGGTTTCGAATGGAGCCGGCAAGCGCGCTGCCGCCGCCCGCGGCGGTCTGCGATCGGCCTCGGTCAGATACATACATATGAGGCGCTGGGCTTCACCGACTCGCGAGATCAATGCGGAGAGGTCGTTTTGCACACGCAGGAGCCGCGCGCGGGTATAATCGACGCGATTGGTCTTTAGGTGACTGATTACCTTCGCTATGAGCTTGTTCGCGCGGTCAAGTTCCGCAGTCTTTGCTTCCAAGTCGGTATACATGGCTATGCCCCCGGTGTCGCCGGCAATACGTTTCCAAGCAAACCGGTTGCAAATGTTGTGCGAGGCGCACAAGCGCGTAAGCTACCGCGTCAAATTCCTTATACGCCGGCCTTACTTGCTCGCTAGGGGCGTGACTCAATCTCCTTTCAGGTTAGACACTTCGAACTGCGATTCCGGCCGCTGAATCGTGCGCGCCACGCGCGCGGGGAAGCACTCCCAACTGCGACTGCGATTGCTCACAGTAGGCTCCGGGAAGCGTTTCGCCGCGACGCTCGGCGCCCAGGCGCGGGTCCACGCATATCGATCCGCGTGAACTCCGCTCATCGGGGCGGCGACAAATTTCGGCGACAAATTTTGGGTGTTGTGCCGAATTTCTGACAGAGCGGTGACAAAAAAAGAGCGGAGCACTTGAGCTCCGCTCTTTGCGGCCATCACGCCAGCGCGCTTAGCCGATCGGCGCTACGACCCTTGCGTTACCGGCCTAGCCGCGGCGCGGGCGCAGGAGCCTCGCAAATGAATTCGCAAATCGCATGCTGCACCTCGCACTTGAAGACACTCGCCGAGAGTTCCTGGAGGCACTGCCCGACTGAAGGCGCGGGCGCGAGAGGCGGCGCCACTTCGGCGGCTGGCTCCGCTGCGGGCTCGCAGACGGGGACCGGGAGGCCAAGGTTTGGGTTTAGGACCTGATCCAGACCTGCGCAGGCTCGCCAGGTGCAGACCGCAGTCGCGACACAAGTCTCCGCAGTGGCGTCACAAGACGCCGGACAACTGGCCACACGCATTTGTGCTGCTGCCGGAGTCGCGGCGACGGCCGCCAGTATCGACCACGTGCCAAACGCCGCCAATGCGGCAAATCCAGAGAATGCTCCTCGCACTTTTCTCATGACACTTCTCCTCTTAGATCCCAACGGAAGTTCGATTTCCGTTTGATTGGGTCACCCGCTCGATGATCTCGCGTTACCGATGCGGCGCAGGAACCGCGCAAGTGAATTCGCAGATGGCGTGCTGGATATCGCACTTGAAAATACTGGCCGAGAGATCCTGAACGCACTGTCCGACCGAAGGCGCAGGCATCCCCGGCGCCAAGGCTTGAGGCTGGTATGTGGACCCACAGCCGGGGTTCGCGACCTCAGCGTCTGGAGCGAGGACGGGCACGTCGAGACCCACGCAGGTGCGGAACGTGCAGACCGCCGTCGCGACACAATTCTCCGCGACGTCGTCACAGGACGCCGGGCAGCTGATCATCAATGCTGCAGCCGGCGTCGCGGCGACCGCCGCCAGCAGCGACCATGCAGCGACCGTGAATGCCGCTAACGCGGAAACTCCAAACAATGCTCCTCGCACTCTTCTCATGGCTCTTCTCCTTTTTCTCCCACAGGAAATTCAGTTATTCGCCATACGGCGCTCGCTTCGGCGGCGAGTTGGGGTCCTCCGCCGCAAACCGGCCCGCGGCTACTAAACGAACAGTTTGTAGCCTAATTTATCGTACAGTCAGATTACAAGAGCTGACTGTAAGTAAATTCAACAAAATGGGAGGTAACGGTGCTGTGCGGAACAGCCATACGTGCCGCGGAATTCGCCTGGAGCTGTGCTGGGGCAGGAAACCCTGCGTACGGCCACCAGCGATGACCTCAACCCCTCCAGCGGTCAGTGATTTTCTGCAGACACGCCGGAAGACTCCACGGCGCGCGAAGAGCAATTCTGCCAGCTGATCGCCATCTCCGCCGCCGACCGCCCGCGGATTGGCGTTGCCAATCGCCCTCAGCGCTGACCCGGTCCTTTCAAGAGTCCTTGATTTTCCGTAGCTTTTAACCTGAGGGCGAGAGTGGCGGAATGGCAGACGCGCCGGACTTAGGATCCGGTGCCGCAAGGCGTGGGGGTTCAAATCCCCCCTCTCGCAATGACTTCCCCAGTCGCACGCCTGCTTACCCCGTGAGGACATCACACTTACATGGAACCAATAAACGTATTTCCGCCCGAGTGGCGTCGAGGTGTCTACGAGGCAATAGCGCGTCGCCGGGACATTCGATCGTTCAAATCGGATCCGGTGGCCCCGGAAACGCTCGCGCGAATCTTATCTGCGGCGCATCAGGCTGGTTCCGTTGGCTTCTCCCAGCCATGGAATTTCATCGTCATCGACGATCTCGAAATTCGCAAACAGATTCGCCGCCACGTCGAGGCCGAGAGACTGCGTGCCGCTGCCACTTTTGCTCCGGAACGGCGGAACCAATACCTCGCGCTCAAGCTGGAAGGCATTCTCGACGCTCCACTGAACATCTGCGTCACCTGTGACCGCGAGCGGTTCGGTCCTGCGGTGCTCGGGAGAAATACCATGCGCGACACCGACATCTACAGCACCTGCGCCGCAATCCAGAACCTCTGGCTTGCGGCTCGGGCGGAAGGGCTCGGGGTGGGCTGGGTCAGCATCCTCAGACCCGACGATTTACGGGAATTGCTTGGAATCCCGAGTGACGTGTCGGTGATCGGCTATCTATGCGTCGGGTTTCCCCAGGAATTTCCGCAACGGCCAATGCTCGAGACTGCTGGTTGGCTGCCGCGACTTCCACTGACGGAACTGGTCTTCAGGAATCATTGGAACGGAGCACCCTCGCCCGAGTTGTCGAGGGCTCTCAGCGCTGTTGACGATGAAACGATTCGCGGTGATCCCGAGCCTTCCTTTGAAAAGGCCGGAGCAGGGACGCGAGCGATGATCAATACTCCGAAGGCCAAAGACTGACTGAGACGTAGCCGTTTGGACGCGAAGAAGAATCGCCGGCCAATGAGATCGCCCCGAACCCTACCATCGAATCAAGGGGCTTCCGGTGATAAGCAAGCGGACAAATGCCGCGCGCGTCTGACGCGCAACCTGGCGCCCAAACTCTCCGAACGACGGCCGCGCGACTTCGGCCACTTGAGTGCGGCGGCTCGCACCTGCGGTCTCAAGTCTACTGCGCGACATGATCTCCTCGAGAATCTCCGGTACTTCAAACGCCGCGCGATTGTCCACCGCTTTGACACCGGAGCGAAACTGGCGGAACTGCTCTGGGTCAAGCATCTTTGCGACGCCGCTTGCGATACTTCCAAAGGAATGGAGCACCACGCCAAGTTGATTTTGGACGATCCACTCGGTGTTGAAGCGTTCCTGCACCATCGTGAAGGCGTTGCGCTCCACGATTACTGGCAACCCCATCACAAGTGCTTCGCTGATGCTGCCGGGCCCCGGCTTGCCTATGAAGTAGTCTGCCATGCGCATGAAGTAAGGAATCTCTCGCGTGAAGCCAACACAATGAGAAGCGAATGGGAGTTTTATCTCGTGGAGGCGCCGGCGCAACTCTTCGTTGTGGCCGCACACGAATATAAGCTGGGTCTTAAGTTGCGCCGCCGCGATACGCTTCGCAATGTCGATCATACGCCGTGAGCCGAAACTGCCGAACATCACGATTCCAGTAGGTAGTTCAGGTGCGAGCCCGAGCCGCAGCCGTTCGGTCTCGCGTTCCAGCTCCATCGGCCGATAAAACTCGGGCCGCACTATCATTCCTGAGGTTCGGAACACGCGCTCACGCGGATGACCCATCGAAATCGCCTGCTCTCCAGCAGTGGCAGTGCCGCAGACAATGTACTGATCGTACTGATCTCGGCGTTCAATCCAGAAGTGCGGCGGATGGTCAGCGAGATCGGTGAGGATAGTCACCATCGGAGTTTTGGACCTGTTCCGCTTAACGTCGGCCGCGCGCAGCCCCTGAAAGATTGCGCGGTTGAAGTTCGGGATCATTGATACCACAAGATCGTTCTCGGACTTTTGCCAATACTCTGTCAGATGCTCAGTCAAGCGCGCATGAAGAACTCGAATCAGCGTCTGTACAATCCGCAGCATCGGACCGGTGCCGATGGTCATCCCGGATTTGAGTAGGGAGTTGTAAAAGTCCTCGACTCGAACTCCAGTGATCCGCCGAATTACATCGGCCGGCTCGAGTACCTCACGCAAATTGACCAGCCGGATTTGCCACGGACGACGCTGTTCTTCGGCCGCCGATTTGAGCGCGATTGCCGACGCGCGATGTCCGCCACCTGCATCAAAGTAGATGAGATCTATTCGCTGCATTCGTTCGTGGGCCGGAGTGAAGCGCGGAACTCTCATATGGCAGCCTCCTGCAGCATCGGTCCGACGACGGAATTGGCGAAATGCCGGTCGCTCCATCGGATCAGGCGAAGCTCGCCGTCCCGCTCCTCCACGACTGCGGTGCGGTTCTGCACCCAATCTCCGTCGTTCACGTACCAGACGGAACCTATCAAACGGTGATCCGCGCGATGGATGTGTCCGCAAATCACCCCGTCGGTCTTGTGCTCGCGAGCAGCGGCAAGCACCGCGCGATCCCTGAAATCAGTGAGAAACTCCAGAGTCTTTCTGGTCCGGTCCCGGATGTAGTCGGAGAGTGAGCGCTCGCGATCGCCGCGACGGTCGTCGCGTATATACCATTCATGGATCCGCTGCGCGCGCGCGTAGCCGTGCCTTCCGATCATTGGCAGCAGACGATTCGGATTGAACAAACCATCGAACTGATGCCCGTGGATGACGAGCATCCTGGCGCCCGATGCGGTGCGATGGATCAGCGAGCCAACACTGGCTATGCGGCCAAACAGTTGCTCAACCAGGCTCAGGTTGGACTCGTCATGATTGCCGGGCAGGAATACTACGTTCGTGCCTCGCTCGCGCCATGAGGCGATTTCCTCCACCAATGCTCCCTGAGCCGCGTTCCAATGCCATCCAGGGCCGGAATTCCATCCGTCGACGATATCACCGACCAGGTACAGCGTTTCCGCCAGATGGTGGCGCAGAAAATCGAGTAGTGACTCCGCCTTGCACGCGCTGGTGCCAAGATGAATATCGGATATCCAGATGGTTCGGTAATACCTCCTCTGCGTCATAGCTGACCCCTCCCTGCACCGCCTCGCATTACCTGTTGCATTCAGTGTGACTTAGTATATCGACCTCCGGATTCTTACTACCAATTGTCTATAGGTTTGAACGGCGGAATCAACGAGATACGTGAGCTGCGTGTGAAGACTTGACTAGCAGTGAATGACTTGTTTATTAGCAAGTTAATACTTGACTACTACTATGAGATGACCAATCGATTCTGAAATGTGTCTTTCTTCTAATGATACGGATTGACGAGTAGCCTGAACGCGACCAGCCCCGCGACCACTGGACGCTCTGTTAGCCACGCGCGCAGCCGCCGCTTCAGCGCGACGCAGTCGATTGCGCGCGAGAAGACAATCCTTGAGAGCCGAAGTACGATTTAAAAACTGCGGTACGCCTTAGCGACCGAAGTACGCCGATGTTACCCTATAGGTGATGTTTGTTGAGACGATACGACAGGCGAAACGGCTAATCGTGGCCGTGGTCGGGTTTACAGTTGTGCTGCTCGGGACCTTGATGATCGTGACCCCGGGGCCGGGCCTGCTCACGATTATTCTGGGCCTGAGCATCCTGGGCGCCGAGTTCGTATGGGCGCGGCGCCTGCTCAAGCGACTCAAGCGGACCGGCTCGCAAATCGCGAGCTCCATCTCTGATTCTTTTTTCGGCCCCGACTCCAGGTCCGCGTCCGATTCGAAATCCGGCTCCAACGCCGAAGCCTGCGGCGCACCAAAATCAGCGGACGCTGTGCCCGGCGGCCCGCACTGAAGACAATCGTTTGGATCAGGGGCCGTTGGGCTCTAATCAGAGCGCGAGGCTCTGCGCTTCCCACAGCGCGCGGAAGCGGCCGTCGCGCTTGGTGCTAAGCGCGCGCCAGTTGCCGGACTCGACAATGGTCCCCTCCTCGATGACATAGATCAGTTCCGCCCATCGAATTGTTGAAAGGCGATGCGCGATCAGCAGCACCGTCATATCGCCGCGCAGGCGCTCGATCGCGCCCAATACGCGCGTCTCGTTTTCGGAATCGAGGCTGTTGGTCGCCTCGTCGAGAATGAGCATCGAGGGACGGCGCAGAAACGCGCGCGCGAGCGCGAGGCGCTGCCGTTCGCCCTGCGAGAGCAGGATTCCGCGGTCGCCGACCACCGTCTCGAGGCCGCCCGGAAGCGCGAGGACGAATTCCGCCGCGGCCAGCTCGAGTGCCGCGCGCAGCTCGGGCTCGCTCGCGGCGGGCGACGCCCACAACAGGTTCTGCCGAATCGTGTCATGAAACAAAAACGTGTCGGGCGCAACGAAACCCACCTGTTCACGCCATGTGCGCGCGAGATCACTCCCCAGCGCGACCTCATCGATAGCGACGCTTCCAGTATCAGGAACCAGCAGGCCCATCATGAGGTCGGCGACGGTGCTTTTGCCGGCGCCCGAGGGACCAACCAGTGCGACGATCTTCCCGGCCGGAATTATCATATCGAGATGGTGAAGCGCGGGCGGTGTGCCGGGCTGGTAGCTGAAGGAGACCTGCTCGAAGCTGATACTGCGCCGCAGCGGAAGGCGCGGATGAGCTGACGCGGGCGGCTCCGCCGCGGCGAGGCATCGATGCTCGAGGCTCAGCACGTTAGCGAACGAGGGCAGCGAGTTGACGAAGCCGCGGTGATGGTTGTGTGCGGACAAAAAGCGCGGCATCACGCGCGCGAACAACAGCAACAGGATCAGGATTTCGGCGGACGGAACCTCGAGCACGCGGATCGAGACGTACAGCACAACTGCAAGGATCAGCACCGAGCCGAGCTCGAACCAGCTCGAGGCGGCGGCTTGCCGGCGCATCGACTCCAGGTTCGCGTGAGCAACCGAACGGCTCAGCGCCGAGAAAATCTCCGCGTTGCGCTGGTCGGCGCCATAGGCCTTCGCGGCCTTAAGCCCCTGCAGATGATCGAGCGTGGCGGCGTAGAGAGTCCGGGTGCGATCGGACAGCTCCTGGCCACTTTCCTCGATCTCATGCACGGTGCCACGGAACGCATAAGCGAGCCCCAGGCCGCACAGCAGCACCAGTATAGTCATCCCGGCGGACAACTCGAACGCAATAACGAGGTAGACCAGGTTGACAACGAGCTCTCCCAGTAGCTGCATCAGGAAGACGGTTCCGACGGCGACCCGATCCAGCTCGCCAGTGAGCGCGTGGGTAAAATCGGACGCGCGGCTGCGGCATACGAACGACCAGCTCGAGTTGACGATGGCGCGATACAGGCGTTGGCGCAGCGAGTCTTCGACGGTCTGCACCACCGCGAAGGTCGCGACGTTCTCGGCCCTGCCCACCAGCGCTCGCACGCCGACCAGCGCGACGAAAAACCCGAGCAGCATCAGGAGTCCCGGATGAAGCCCGACCGCGGCGAACGCATGCGTCACCATCTGAGCGTAGCGACCGGCCTGTCCCTGGTTCGAGAGACTCAATCCCGCTACCTGCAGCGTCGGCAGCAAAAGTGCCAGGCCAATTCCTTCGGTCAGCGAGAACAACACCATCAGGCCAAGCGCGACGAGAACGCGGGTCCATCCGACGTCGAACAGATACGCGAAGTAGGATTTCAGTGCGGGATTTATCAGTCTTGAGCTCGCGGGCGATTTAACGTCGACCCCGCGAGCGGCGCTCGCCGATTCGGGTCCCGCGCGGTGCAGCGCGCGCTCCGCTTCGGCGGGCATAGCGGCTTCATTCTCATTTCGATGAGCTGTCGGGTCCACGCGTGTTAACGAGGATAGCCCGTGCACGCGGCGCTACAAAGCCTGGCAAGAATTGGGGAAGGTCGCCTAATTGCCGGCCTCGGGCCGCCGGTCGAGCGCAACATATTCGCCGAGCTCGAAACGGCCGATCACGATTTTGCCGCCGCTCTCGAGCCATGCGTGCGCTTTGAAGCCGTCCGCGTTGGGCTTGGCGACGCCGATACGGAGCTGGCACGGATATCCGGCGCGCCCGAGCATCACCTCGGTAGCGAGCGCGCGCACCAGGCAATTGCCGCCGCCGGGAATCGCCGAGCTCGCCGCAGCGACCGCCCATGCGATCTTGTCGGGGCCGGGCCGCGCCTGTTCCGGCTCGCGCGCGCGTGGAGCGCTGGCGCGCGCGACCATCTTTCGCACCCGCGGATAAGAAAACGCCAGCACGCCGGCCCGCATCGCGACCAGCGCGACGCTCGCCTCGAGCAGCAGCGCGCGGTCGCCGCCGCTGAGCGCCAGGAACTTAGCGATTCGGCTCATCGGCAACATTGATTATCAGGCCGCGCGACATGAGGTCGTCGAGCAGGGCCAGCAAGTCGCGGCCACATCTTTCCGCGTCGACGTCGAAGCGTTCGAGCAGCGCATCCTGGATCTCACCGACCTTGCGCGGCTCGGCCAGCAGGCTCCATACGGTAGCGCCGACCTCGTCGAGCCCGAAGTAGATTCCATTTTTGAGATCGAGGATCGCGGCCTCACCTGCTAGATCGCAGGAGATCTGATCCTTGGAAGCGACGACAATCGACGATGGCGTGATCGATTTGGCCACGAGAGCTGCCGGCTCAATGCGCCTGCGAGCCGCTCTTTCTGGATTCAATCGGATTTGAGCTCGCGTGCGTGCGGCGCGGCAGCAGGAAGTCTATCGACGCGTTCCCCTGCTGGCAAGGATGCGCCCGCGCGCAACCTAATTCAGATGCCTTCCCATCAGGAGGAGAACGACGTCATGCGCCATGTCGTCTTTGATCTGCAGGGATTTGGCGCATACCTTGATCGCTTCGTTCGGCTGCCCCTGCTTTATCAGCGTCCTGAGCTGCGTGAGCAGAGGATCCTGCAGCTTGGCATAGATTTGCTCCGCCTGGTCGCGATGATACGCCCGTTTCTTCTCTCTCAGGTTGAATCGCGCGAGGCCCGCTGCGGTGGGGCAGGGCGCGGCGAGATACCACTTGCTGTTATCCAGCGTGACCATCCGAATCATCGTGATGTCGAGATTTTTGACGCCGGTGAACTCGATCTCCATCGTATGCGTGGGGAGCACCGGGAAAGTCATGTAGGGCGAATTCCTGAACGACGATGCATCGAGCGGCAGAAACCGCGCCTGGTAAGTGGTTTGTACCTGGAAGTTCGCCTGCTTCTCGAGCCATCGCTTCAGGTAAGCGTCGTTGTCCTGGTTGAAACATGCGAGCGCTTTGGGCGCGACGAGTTCGGTCAGGCCTTTGCGATCGCGGGCGTTGACCGCTTTCAGGAATTGGTCGACGAATTGCTGCTGCCCTTGAGTGAGTTTCGGGGCAGGCTTTGGCGTCGCCGAAGGCGCGGCCGGCTTCGCAGCGGTCGGAGAGCCCGCGGCGGAGGGCGGCAGCGGACCTTGCGCGTGTAGAATTGAACTGCCGGGCGCTACGACGATCAGCGCGAAAACCGCGACGGTGAAAAATATCGTATTCGTTCGCAATCTAATCATGTCTCCATTGATCCCGATGGATAGGTTTCGAACTGATCACTGTTGGGTGCGTTCCGAACTGATCCTGATGACGCTGTTCGCACCTAGCGGTCGGGGATCAGTTCGAGCTGATCAAGCCAGGCGGTCGCTTCACTGTCGGAGGGCGCGCGATAATCGCCGCGTGGCGAGAGCGAGCCGCCCGATCCGACCTTGGGGCCGTTGGGAATTGCGCTGCGCTTGAACTGGCTCAATTTGAAAAAGCGATAGAGAAAAGTTCTGAGATGCGACTTGATCTGCTCGAGGTCGTACTGGTTGCGGCGGTCGCGCGGAACGTCGGGCCATGCGCCGCGCCTGCGGTCGTGCCACGCGAGATACGCAAGGTACGCGACCTTCGGTGGCGGGTATCCGAACCGCAGCGTGTAGTAGAGGAAAAAGTCGTGCAGCTCGTATGGGCCGATCATCGCCTCGGTGTCCTGCGCGGGACGGTCGTCGCCGCCCGGCACCAGCTCGGGACTGATAGGCGTCGCAAGGATTTCCTCGAGCGTCGAGCTGACCTCCGCGCCGAGCCGGCCGCTCTGCGCGACCCATCGCACCACGTGCTGAATCAGCGTCTTCGGGACGCTCGCGTTGACCGCATAATGCGACATATGGTCGCCGACGCCGTAAGTGCAAAAACCGAGCGCGAGCTCGCTCAAGTCGCCGGTGCCCACCACCAGGCCGTCGTTCAGATTGGCGAGGCGGAACAGGTGGCTGGTGCGCTCGCCCGCCTGCACGTTCTCGAAGGTGACGTCGTAAACGTCATTGCCGCCGGCGTAGGGATGCCCGATGTCGGCCAGCATCTGCGACGCGCTGGGCTTGATGTCGATTTCGCCGGCCTGGCATCCGATCGAGGCCATCAGCCGGCGCGCTTGCTCCAGCGTGCGCTCGCTGGTCGCAAATCCCGGCATCGTGTAGCCGAGGATGTCGTTGCGCGGATAGCCGAGCCGGTCCATCGCTTGCGCAGAAACCAGCAGCGCCTGCGTGGAATCGAGCCCGCCGGAAATTCCGATCACCACGCGGCGGATCCCGGTGGCGCGGAGCCGGCTTGCGAGCCCCTGCACCTGGATCTCGTAGACTTCCGAGCATCGCTCGTCGCGCCGTGCCGAGTCTGACGGTACGTAGGGAAAGCGCTCGTAGCGCCGCTCCGGCAGCATCCGATCGGCGCGCGGCAGCTCGACAGAAAATTTGACGATGCGAAACTCGCGAAGCCGGCTCTGCTCGCGGCGTACC
>DATDGX010000203.1:0-1573 GCA_036521875.1 Binataceae bacterium (SeqCode) | reverse complement strand
TGTTCCAGATCGCCGCCGTGCAGAAAAGAATCCTTGCCGCGCGAGAGTCCGGTCTCCTTGCCCATGAGCTGCGCCATCAGGCGGCCCGGGTCGATCCCGCGCATCAGAAATGCGCCGAGGTCGCGATGCAGCGGGGCGACGAAATCGCTCTCCTGGAGAGGCGCGCAGATGCCGGTGACGATCGCCTCCTGGCCCGCGCCCGAATAGACGCCGCCCAGGATTTTGTTCTGCCGATGGAGCCGCGAGACCCGCTCCTCAAAAGCGCGGATCAACTTCATCCAATAGTAGAGTTGCAGCTCGTGTTCGACCCGCGGGGCAGACTCGGGACGAACCCGCGCGGCTTGAGTATCGGCCATCTCGGAACCTCGATTACTTTAACCTTAGCGCACAGTGCCGGAGCGGGAAAACGCCGCGCGCGCGAGGCTCTCTGGCCGCGTCAATTCAATGTCAACGCGCGGCGTCACGCGCGCGGCGCGGCATCGAGAATGCGCTGGATTGAGGCCGGGTCAGTGAACATTGCGCCTTGTCTCGACAAACGTTCCGCGAGCTCGAGCCAGCGGCGGTCCGCGGCGAAGAGCTCGCGGAAGATTTTCAGCGCGTCATCGACCCGCCCTGCGTTGACCAACCCGACGGCATGCCAGACGCGAAACTCGGCGTCGTCGGTCAGACGCTCAGCGGCGGCGTACTCGCGCTCACCCACCTCGACGCTGCCGTTTGCAAAGGCCGCATCGCCGGCGGCCTTGTGGCGATAGGCACGACGAATGGAAACCAGGCGGCGAAGCTCGACCAGCGGCAGAGAATGGTCATCGACGCGGACATCGAAGACGCAATCGATCCACGGGCGGCCAGTGCCGGCCGCATCGACGATCAGCATGGCGGCCGATTGCCGGCCGCGAAGATCACCACCCTCCGCCTCCGCCGCATCCAGCGCCGCGAGCATTCGCTCGGCGAGATCGCCGCACGCGTGCTGGTACGCATTCGCCATTGCCGGCCACACCGTCGCGCGCTCCATGATATTGGCCTGCACAGAAAATCCCTCGCCGACCAGATGGCCAGCCTCGGCGATCGCGAGTTGCCCGGTATGCGCGGACACTCGTCCGTGCGCATCCACCATCGCCACCTGGCGCAACTCGCGAAGGCGATCGGCGACCAGCAATCCGCTGAGCGCATCGGGCGCGGCGACGCCCGCGCGCATCAGGTCCAGCCCGAGCTTTCCGTAGCTGGGCTCGCCAACCGACTGGGTAGCAATTGCGCCGACCCCGGCTTCCGCCCACGTCACAATCGAACCGACCGCGAAGTAGTGCGACTGGACCGCAACGCCGAGCTGGCCGCACTCCGGGTCGCGCGCGACGATCGAGTAGGTATGAATGAGTGGCGCGCCACCGGCGCCACGGTACGGATTCGGGCCGCTTCGAGCATCGCGAGCGATTTCGATTGGCGTCATCAGAGCACCTCGCATTCTTGGAATGCATTGAATTGAAGCGTGCGATTCTCGCGCATGGGGCACGCGCGCGGCAATCGAAACCGCGAGTCAGTAGTGCTTTGCAACTCAGGTTGCCTCCCCATACCCATT
>DATDGX010000202.1:0-28839 GCA_036521875.1 Binataceae bacterium (SeqCode) | reverse complement strand
ACCTTCTCGAGCGAGGTGGGTTTTTTGCTTTTTGTCGCGGGCGTGGCGAAAAGTATCGTCCGGTTCTGCCTGAGACAGCGAAACGCCTAACCGAGCAGCTCCTGCCCGAGGTTGAAGCTCTCGAAAAACTCATCAATCGCGATTTGTCGGCCTGGAAGTATAGGGGTTAGCCGCATGCGACTGAATGCTGTGATGCGGTCGCGAACTGTTCGATGGGCAGTGTCGACCTTAGAGGAGAAGCTGCCGCCCCTCCGCGCCTGGCATAGGTTTGAATACGAACAACATTTTGGTCTCGAATCCGACTGGGCGCGAATGTTCTCGGGTGTTTACGACAGTTTCGAATCGGCACGAAGCGCGGCTCCAAAGGGTGCGCGGACTGGTCACGACCACCAGGAGACTGCGCAGCGCCAAATATCGGAAACAGGCCAGATGTGGCTAAGCGACTATCCAGTTCTTTTTTGGATGAAGTCCTTGCTGAGAGAAAATACAAAAGTATTTGATCTCGGTGGCGGCCCCGGAATCACGTTCTTTGTCTTTCGCAAGTACTTAGTTTATCCAAAGTCACTGGTGTGGAAAGTGTGTGACGTTCCCGCGGTAGTCCAGCGCGGTACCGACTTGACCAAATCTGAAAGAGCAGAGGAGCTCTGTTTCACCAGCAATATCGAGGATGCGGACGGAGCGGACCTCGTGCTTGCCTCTGGCTCGCTCCAGTTTATCGAGACCCCTTTGTCGCTCACACTATCGAAGCTGACTTCGAAGCCGCCGCATGTATTGATAAATAGGACCCCGCTCTGCGACGGAACAAGTTTCACCACCCTTAACAACATCGGAAAGGCGTTTTGTCCCTACCAAATCAGGAGCAAAGAGGAGTTCGTCAGGGGATTTGAATCGATCGGCTATTCCTTAGCCGATTTGTGGGAGACCCCCGAGTTCTCGTGCTATATCCCCTTCCATCCGGAACGGTCGGTTAAAGTCTACAGTGGGATGTATTTTCGATTAGACAAATGATGTTCAGGAGCTGAAGCGGTTCGTAGGCAAATTAACCGTTCGGACAATTCTGCTGCGCACGAGCCGTCGGCAATTAAGTACGAAAGGGATCAATACTCCGAAGGAGTATCCGCAAGGTCTCCGCTTTTCGTCGAAAGGGAGTAACTTCAATTATTAGTTGCGCACACGCGCGCCTCGATCTCGAGCCGGAGAAATTGCGGCAGGCGTTCGACCGCGAGCCCATAGGCTTCTCCCACAATTTGAGTGGGCTAGACCTGTTCACACTCGAGTCGCTCCACGCCCTTGCCGAGAAAATGGCCGACTCCCGAGATTACTTCATAGCTGCGAGCGCGCCGCTACCGGGGACGCCGTTCTTCTCCGTGCCTATGGTCGATTACAAACCCCCGGAAGCCATCGAAAAGCTGGACATGGGAGCCTACCGCATCCTGCTGAAGCGCGCCGAGAACCATGATCGAAGGTTCAGGGCTTTGCTCGACACGCTTTCAAAGCAGGTCATTGAGTTTCTTGGTTGCCTTGCAAACCAAAAGATCGTGCGTCTGGAATCGGGCATTCTCATCAGTTCTGCGGCTACGATTACCCCTTTTCACTGTGACCCCGAAATTGGGTTCTTCTCGCAGATTGAAGGCGAGAAAACTTATCACGTCTACTCTCCAACCGTCATCAGCGAAAGGGAACTGGAGCGGTTTTCCATTGCTGGCCCGGTCGCGCTAGCTCCGGTGGAACTCAATGGTCGTAACTCCGTTCTTGAGTACGTACATAGTCTCAGCGCGGGTAAGGGCTTTCATCAGCCGCAAAATTCACCCCATTGGGTTGAGACCGGAAAATCCCGATCGATCTCTTATACGTTTGTTTTTGAGACGGATGCCACGCGTGCTCTGGGTCGCACGCGAGCCTTTAACCATTACCTTCGCAAGTTCCGGCTGAGCCCTGCTGCGCTGGGCGCTCGCCCGGCGGTCGATGCGCTCAAGTCCGATGCAATGCGCGCAGCAATTCCCGCCCGGCAACTAGCTGCTCGAATCGTGAACAAGGTGCGATTCGGCTAGTCATGACTTTGGTCGAGAAAACCGCGCATTGGGCCAGGTTAGGTGCGGCATTCGAATATCGAATCGATGATCGCGCCTTCACTTCACGAAGGCATATGTAAGCCTATGAGCTCGGCGATACACGAACGCGAGAATCGGCCATTGCCCGCGGTCGATCGTATAATAGAAGTTAACCAGGGCACTTTTCGCTCCAAATTCAACCGTGTACCGTTCGCGCTGCATCATAACCTTGAGGAGCATCCACTCCTGCAAATGACACCTCTGACAGAGCTCGCACGCAGTCTGGCTGCACGTCCCGGGGAGGTCTATATCGATGTTGGTGCCGGACGTGTTGAGCAGCGCTGGAACGAGACGCCGCGTGCGTCAGAGCCTGTAGACGAGGTCCTTGCCGGTATTTCAGCAGCCAAGGCATGGGTTGTTTTACGTCGAGCCGAACTGGACGCAAGATATGCGGCGTTGCTCAGCCGCTGTATGAGTGAACTTAGAGACCTGAATGGCGGTAGCTGGCATCACCGTGTCCGCGTTCAACAGAATGCTATTATTTTCATTACTTCTCCTTGTCGAATCAGTACTTATCACATCGATCGGGAGTGCAATTTTATTCTGCAAATTCGCGGCGAGAAGGTCATTTACGTCTTCGATCAGAACGACCGCGAGGTGCTCCCTGAACAGGAGCTTGAGCGATTCTGGGCGGTTGACAACAATGCTGCGACATACAAGCCGCAGTATCAGAGTCGAGCAAGAGCGTTTCATTTGGGTCCCGGCGATGGCGTGCACGTACCGGTGAACGCTCCTCATTGGGTGCAGAACGGAGATGACAGTTCGATTACGCTGAGCATTAATTTTCAATTCAGTGACAGCTATAAGGCTAACCTGTACAGAGCCAACTACTACCTACGAAAATGTGGCATCAACCCCACACCGCCAGGGCGATCGCGAATACGCGACATCGTCAAAACGACTGCCATTCAAGGTGCGCGGCTAGTCATCAAACCTCTGAGAGGTCTGAGAATCTGATGCTTGACTTCGATGAGTAACGCCTTCGACACCAGACGGGTTGCTCTGGAGCGTGGCTCTGGGGGACGACCGTTCGACTTCCGGATGCCCGGCATAGACGCGTACGGCCTCTACGATCAGTGACGGCTCCGGTGATTATTTCCGCAGTGGCTGATACGCCTGCGCGCGTGCTCGACGCGTTACTGCTTCTCGCGGCTGCGTCGGTGTTGGTTCTGCTGCGGACTTCACGGCCTTGTTCAGCTCGCTGGCGACGCGTCCTCACACTGTTGGCAGTCATTGCGGTTCTCCTACAAGTCGAGATTGAAGGATATCGATGGCAGTTGGCGCCTGCGTACGCCTTCATCGGGGCGCTGGTGGTTGTGAATATCTTTCTGCCTGGGAGGTCCGTCCTGACTCGGTGGTTCGATGGCTGGACCGGTTGGACACTGGTGATTCTCGCAGCCGTTCTGACCACCGTCATCCCGAATTGCGAAGAGCCGAAACCAACAGGCCCATATGCGGTTGGCACTGTGGTGCGGCACCTCGTAGATACGAATCGCCTGGAGTCGCTCGCGGACATACACGGGCCTCGCGAGCTAATGATTCAAATCTGGTATCCGGCAGAGAGAACGAACACGCGGAATTCGACCATCCCGAGCTGCGCCGCAGCATCACAGTCGGCAAGCACTTTCGAGTTATTTTCCCAGACCTGTCGCCGCTACGCAACGGTGGGAGCACCGATATCAGCAGCTCGAGCTAGCTATCCGGTTGTTATCTATTCTCCTTCCTGGCATGGGCAACGAGACCAGAATACCTTTCAGACCGAGGAACTGGCAAGCCACGGGTTCGTGGTAGTAGGTATCGATCACCCCTACAGTTCCAGAGTCACGGCCTTCCCCGACGGAAGGATCGCCCATGCCGTACTGGTACCATTTTTGGTTTTCTCCTCCAACGCTGCGCTTCTAACATCGATTCGATACATTGAGCGGCAACTGTCTGTCAGAGTCGAGGACGTCGAATTTACCGTGCGGGAATTGCGACGGTTTGATCAGCATGGGTCCCGTGATCCCTTCAGTGGACATCTTGATCTCAACCGCCTGGGAATTGTGGGTTACTCTTTCGGCGGCGCGGTCGCGGCGCAAGCCTGCTTTGTAGATCCGCACTTCAAGGCCGGAATGAACATGAATGGTTGGTTGTTCGGTGATGTTGCGGAAGCCGGCATTAGTCAGCCTTTTCTCTTCATGGACCAAAGTCTACAGTCGCCGTCGCGAAGCCAACTGTCCGGGCGCGCCCCCGAGAAGCGCAGAGAAGCACGAATGGAGGAACGTGACTATCGTCAAGAGCGGCACTCAGTTGAAGCACATGGAGGCTACTTGATAGCGATCGATGGAACCAGACATGTGAACTTCGAAACACCGCCGACAGCAGCTACTCTTCGTTACTGTTTGTTTGATTCCGGCCGGATCGATGCGCAACGGGCGATGACGATTATCAGAGTCTACACTCTCGCCTTCTTCGAGAAACATCTTAACGGTGCCGAAGAACCCATACTAACGGGGTCTTCGTCTAAGTTTCCTGAAGTTCACTTCGCTTGGCGAGCAAATCATGCGCCGCAGGGAATAGCATCGCCAGGTGGAGTTCGAGACTCGTATAGCAGATCAAATTTGCTAACAACGGAGACTCCGTGAGGACCCGCAGAGCAGCAGGTCGTTTGTCTAGTAGGATTCGATAGATAGATGTTGACGGTGAGTACGCCTGCAGTCTCAGTAATCATTCCCACCCTGAATCGTCCGTCAGAGCTCGCGCGCGCGATTGAATCGCTTTTGCGCCAAACGCTACTGCCAAGCGAGGTGATCGTCATAGACCAGAGCCGTGACGACCTTTCGCGACGCGAGGTGGATCGGCTTTTCGGAGATGCTCCACAACTGGCGCGCGAAGCAATCAAGGGAGTTTGTGTCCATGACCCGCGGATTAACGGAGCGGCGGAGGCGCGCGGTCGGGGAATGGATCTCGCGCACGGCGATATCTGGCTTTTCGTCGACGACGACGTGGTTCTGGAGCCGGACTTTTTGGAGAGGTTGATCGAGGTTCATATTCGCAATCCCGACGCGGTGGGTGTATCGGGGGTCGTCACCAACTACTCGCCGCCTGGCTTCATCTATCGTGGATGGAACCTAATATTTGCTCGAGGACCGTTCTTCGACGAACGGCAACCGGTCTATTGGTCGGCTGAGCGCTTGCGCGACGCGGAACCGATCAGGGTCCGCATGTTCACCGGCGCGATGATGAGTTTCCGCGCGTCGGCGATAAGAGGCTTGCGCTTTGACCCCAATCTCACCGGTGGTTCACTGGCGGAGGATGCGGACTTTACCCTTCGGCTTTCTGAAACTGGCAAGTTGCTCCTGTTAGCACCTTCAGCACGGTTGGAGCACCGCCGTAGTGACGTCGGCCGCGCGCAGGACCATTGGCTACGGGCGCATGCGCAGGCCAACTACTATCTGTACTACCGGCACTGGAAACGAAGCGTTCAGAGTCGAGCATGCTTCGTGTGGTTGAACATCGGCTACGCGCTGGCAGTGCTCTTCAGTTGCGCTAAGCGCCGGTCTTCGGCGCCTTACGCTTCGTTCGCGGCGGGCGTCAGGCTCGCTCGCGGGCTGACCCACGGTTAGTAAACAAATATCCTCAGATCGTTGCCACGATAGGCAAGGCAGCTGCGGGCCGCGCCATCCAACTCGATCTCGATAGATTGACAGCGCGTTCCCATTCGGTGCGCCACGGGAAATCTCCACGATGACAACAAGCGAAAGCCTACAGACTGAACGTTCTGAGCGGGTGCGTAAAAGTCAGGGTCGATCCGAGCAGGATATGAAGAAGCGTATTCTGTTCATCATGCTCTCTTCTCCGTTTCGCCCAAATAATGGTCACACGATGCGCAACTACGTGTTTCTACGTGCGCTCATGGAGGAAGGTCACCAGGTCTCGCTCATATCCTTTGTCGATCGCGAAGAGAAAGATCGCCCAGCCTGTGATCTAGAACAAATGTGCTCAAGCGTGGATCGTATTGAAACTCCTGGCTCAGGAAACCACCGAGGCAGTGGCTACTGGAACCGACTTCAGGCGTTGGGATCGCCCTATCCTTATGGAGCGTGGCGATTCCAATCACCTGAGTTGCGGAGTGCAGTCGCGAGACGGTTGGCGAGCGACGACTACAATGCTGTCATCTGCGACGGCATCTACCAGGTGCAAAATCTTCCCGCATCTGGCACGCCACCTGTGGTTCTGAACGAGCATACGGTAACGCATGAGGCGCTCGGTCGCTTTCTTAAACACGAGGTGAATCCTCTGAAAGTGCTCTACGGTTGGATAGAGTTTTTGAAGGTCAGGCGTTGGGAGCTGCGAGCATGCTCAAGAGTGGCATCGATCATCGCGTGTAGCGAACGAGATCGGCAGATTCTTCTCAGGGCTTGCCCGGGAACAGATGTCTCGGTCGTGCCGAATTGTATCGATACAGATGCATATTCGCCGGCGTTCGACGACGATGGTAAGACCCTCGTATATGTTGGTGCGATGGACTGGGCGCCAAACCAGGATGCCGTAGGCTTTTTTGTTTCGGACATCTTCCCACAGGTACGCCAAGCCATCCCTGACGCGAGGTTTCTGATCGCAGGACGAAATCCGCCCGCAGCTTTCGAGCGGCGCTTTGCCGGTATGGATGGTGTTCAAGTCACGGGATCGGTCGAAGATCTTCGTCCGACTTTGGCGAACGCAGCGGTTTCGGTCGTTCCGTTGCGAAGCGGAAGCGGCACAAGAATTAAAATTCTGGAGGCCGCTGCAATGGGAAAGGCGATTGTATCGACCTCTCTGGGTGCCGAAGGTTTGGACTATGAGAATGGAGGAGAGATCGTAATCGCGGACGATCCAGACACTTTCGCCTCGCTGGTTGTCAGCCTCTTACGGGACAGGAGGCGACGCCGCTCATTGGGTTGTGCCGCCCGGAGTTGGGTAGTGCGAGACCATAGTTTCACCGCACTGAAGTCGAGTATGTCCGTGGCGCTCGGCTCAGTTGGAGTTTCATGCGCGGATAGGTCTCAATGTCGAGCGAGCGCTTGAATCAATCCGAAGGTAGGCTTTCCCGCGATCTAAGAATCGCAGATAGCTCTGTAGATGTTTGTATGAAAGGAAAATCGGCGATTGGGGTAGCGGCGCCAGCGTCGAGTGACAGCGTATCTGTTGGCACGGGATCACGTTCGTCATTATTCGAGATCATTTCGGATTGGCGCTCTGCCTTATTCCAGAACTTCACCTGGATTGCGGGGGGCAGGATGGTCACGGCCGTCGGAGGAGTAGCGAAGTACGTCATTTTCGCGCGATTACTGCGGCCGACAGACTTTGGAATAGTTGGCGCGGCATATTCCGTCAAAGCGCTTTTCGGCACTCTATCAAACTTTCACCTCGACCGCGCCTTAGTGCCGCAAGTTGACGAAGTCGAGCCCTACTTGGACACCATGTGGGTAGCTGCTCTGGTCCAGGCACTCCTAGTAGCGGTGCCACTGATCGTGCTCGCGAAACCGCTGGCAACTTTTCTCAACATCGAGCGGTACTATCGTGTCTTTTGGGCAGGGGCTGTTCTTGCCTTTGTGCAGGCGCTGAAGAGTCCAGCAGCATCGGCCCGAATCTATCGCGACCTGAGTTTTCATATTTTGTTCGCGCTCAACGCCGCGGAGGTGTTTGCGGGATTCATTTTCGGGCTGATGGGGATCCTTGCATGGCGCGACTGGAGGGGATTGGTGCTTGCGGACATTGCCGCGCAAGGCGCTCGGGCTGCCCTGAGCTATTGGTACTACCCTTACTGGCCGCGGATCAGATTCGATCGCGCCCGAGCGCGTAGGATGTTTTCGTACGGTCGCTGGGTAACATTTCGGATGTGGGCGGAATACGCAGTACGCAATCTCGACAAGCTCACCATCGGGCACATAATGGGTGCTCACGCATTGGGCGAATATCAGATGGCGTTTCGAGTAGGTGAGCTTCCAGCGTCGGAGTTTGCTTTCACTGCTGGGATTCTCTCCTTTTCCACGGTAGCGCGCTCGCGAAGGCGAGGCGCAGTATCAGGGCGATTTCTCAAGGTTTCTGTCCTCGCGACGGTCGCGTTGGGTCTAGCCTATTGGTTTCTGATGTCCGTTTACGGTGGAAAAATAATTTCTGTTACGGTAGGAGCGAAGTGGCTAGGCTGCCTGCCGCCCCTGAGGCTTCTCTGCCTGGCCGCCACCGCGCAGGGAGTCCTTACGCTGGGAGCCGAATTTCTTGACGGAATGAATACTCCGCAGGCCGCATTCCGACTAAAGACGGCGAGCGCGATCATGTTCGTGCTGCTGGTCTATCCGCTAACACTATGGTTCGGCACGATCGGGACCGCGGTCGCCGCGGTAGTGTCGGCAGCTCTGCCGTTGCCATTTCTATATATTCTTTACCGACAGGTTAACCCTCCGCGGCGCCAACTGGCATAAACACCAATGGTCGAGTTCGTCGCGCCCGCGGGTGATCGGCATACCATTTCCCGCCAAAGCGCTTAACCTCGAACAAAAGATCGGAAACTTGGCGATTCTGCGCATACCTACGAGTGGCGACCGGCTTAGTGGCCCCAGCTTGGCGCAACGGCTTGGCTATTCCTCCACAGCGCGACTACTGATCGTCAATGCCGATGACTTCGGCATGAGCGATGAGGTCAATCGAGCGATAGTCTGCGGCTTGACGGACGGAGTTCTCACTTCGGCTTCCGCGATGGTTTCCGCCGCGGCTTTTCCCGCGGTTGTTGAATTTTCGAAAAAACATCGACAGGCCGACATCGGAATCCATCTGACGCTTACGAGCGAATGGGATGACAACAGGTGGGGGCCCGTGGCGCCGACTACTACCGTGCCGTCACTCGCCGATGGCGACAGTACTATGTGGCGCAACGCCGGTACGCTATATCGCAGAGCCAGTATTGTTGAGGTGGAAATCGAACTTCGAGCACAAATAGATACGGCGTTGAATGCCGGCCTCGATGTGAGCCACCTTGACAGCCATATGTTCACGATGCATTCGGGAAATCTGCCGTATTGCGATCTCTACGCGCGTCTCGGTGACGAATACAGTCTGCCGATTCGGGCGGCCAGTGCGCTTCTGCTGTCGATTGGTTTGACCTCTTCTGCACGGCATCCCGTGCTTCCGCTACGGGGTGCTAAACGTGCACTACTTCTGCGCTCGGGGTTTGCGTCGGTACTAAAGGCGGCTCGAAAGCGGCGAGTCCTGTTTCCAGACAATCTCGTCATAATGGGTCCGACCGATTCCGCGATGGCCGTCTCGTTCTGGAGTGAAGTCATTGATCGACTACCCGCGGGCGTGACAGAAATCTATTGTCATCCCGCGATTCCCACGCCGGAGATCAGGCGATATGTGACTGATATCGCGAGCCGCGAGGCTGATTTCCAATTCTTCACCTCTGAGCGAGCGCGCTCTCTGCTGTCTGCCGCGGAAATCAAGTTGCTTAGCTACAAGACCATTCGCACTGCGATGCGCGATTCGAGGGAACGCGCTCGTGATGAAAGCAACGACCGCAATTTGCGGATAGAAGCTCAGGCCAATTAACTGGCGCCACAAGGCCGCGGTGCAAAGAGTGTTGTCCCGAGTGCCATGGGGGATCGCATCAATTATTTGATGCGCCGATATGTCACTCGTCAATCGCCAGCGACGGAGGCGACCTTTCAACGAGATGTCTCTTTTGCCGCCCAATACTTAGAAGCGTTTAGAGAGCATGGGGAGCGGACGATCGACGATGCTTTGTTCTATGAGTTTGGCGCCGGATGGGATTTGACCGTACCTCTGTCGTATTATTCACTGGGGGTAAATCGACAGCTCGTAGCGGATGTGTGCCAACTGGCTCCGGCCGTCACTCGTGACGTTGACCGCCAAGCGATTGAATAGCCTGGCGCAAAACAGGAAAGGCATGAAGTAGTTACCACAGCTTGTCGGAATGGGTCGTCGAAAGAGTCTTTCTGATACGCTGAAGAATCGGTTACGTTGCACCGCTCGATGCTCAAAAGACTGCCTGGGCTATCGGCAGCGTAGAGTATATTTACGGCCACCAAGGTACTTATGCACATACCGACGCCTACCCTGCCGGAATCCTTGCCGAGTGCTATCGCTTGCTCGTAGACAACGGTCTGGGGGCATTTAGCATCGATTATCGCGATCAATATTCTTACTCCGATTCTTCCATTGGTCCTTACAATTTTCTGCAGTTCAACGAACCGAACTGGCAGCGCTTCAATTCATCGCTGCATTATCAGAACTGCTTGCGACACTCAGATTAGGTGAAGATGTTTGGGCAAATCGGTTTTGAGATTCTTGAACAGGAGAGTGCTCACCCAGATCGGTGGCAAGCGTAAGCATCAAGCTGCTCAAGAGAGGGTCTTGCTTTGCGTCATATGACATTGAAGAACTCAAGCTCGCCCGCGGCGAATTTGTTCTGAGAAAGCCGCCACAATCCTCTTGACAGTAGCGCCAGCCAGTGTACGATTTTCCACTAGTATTCGGAAATGTACAACCTAGTAGCTGTACTATTGTTCATTTTGGTCGCCGGCACGCCGGCTTCCGCGAATCCTGGGGTGTGGAGCTTGCAGCCAACGGCGAGTGGTTTTCAATGGGTGTCGCCAACCGGCAACGCTCTGTGCAAGTACGCGGCACTTTCTATGGTAGACAGCACGCATCTGCAGGCTAAGGTGGTACCGATTAAGTACGCAACATGGGGGGTGTGGGCAGCGGCGCAGAATACCCGCCTGCAGTCGTGGGGTTTTGACGTGGCGGGGATGTACTCTTATCAGTACCAGACCGATGCGAACTGGCCGGCTGGCGGAGTGCCGTATGCGGTTACTCTTCAGAGCAGTAGCCACGCGGTGCGGGGCGACTATCCCTACCACTGCAAGAACATAAACCACAATTACACCGGCATGGTGTGCGGCAACTCATTCTACCAGCCCTATGGGGGCGGCCAGCTGGATGTGTTCGATACCGCATGTGACGCCGGTAGCGGGGTCAGCGGCGCTTACGCAGCCGACGTGGCAGTTCAGCTGTCGGAATTGAACTCGTTTGGACCTGACATGCGCAATGCTATCATTTTGATCCCCGAGGAAGCCGACGATCTTTACGGCCTCAATCATATTGGTCACGAAGATCTCGGCTATGTGATTGCAGCGTCCAATCCGAGCATGGCGTCGAGTTACAATAATGGCTATGCCTACACCGACAGGACGCTTTACGCCAAAATGGCGCTGAAGAGTTTTCTCGCCCGCGAGTATGGGACGCTCGCATCGCTCAACACGGCGTGGGGCACCAACTACACGACCTTCGATACTTCGGATCCCAATGGCGACGCGGGTATCAAGTCCGGAACCTACGCCTCCTACGGCACCGGGACTGGGCTGTTGGACGAGAATGGGGCGCGGATACTGCCGGCCAGCCCTAACTGCAACAACCTCGTGAGCAGCGACAGCTGGTCGATGAAGACTACCACCGAAACCGACCTGCACAACTTTGTGGCGTATTTTGCTCAGACCTACGGGCAAAAGCTTATCGCCGCGTGGAACACCATAAAGCCGCGCCCTCCAATCTTCGTCCCCATCTACGATGGCCCGACCTATGTGTATGCCGCGATCGCGCCTAGCCTTCTCAACGGCGACGGCTTCTGGATCGCGCCAGATGAAAGGACTTCCGAGGTACAGCGCATAATATCCGCCGTACCCGGGAAGCCAATCATAGAAGGCGACTATTCCAGTGCTAATCCAGACTCGCCATTCTCGGGTAGCAAATGTAGCTCGAAGCAAACTGAATGCTACTCTACCCAGGCTTCGCGCGGGGCCGGGATGGTCTCGTTTTGGCGAAACTCGATTCATCTTCAGGATGCGACCGGAAAACACACCGTTGTGGGTCTTGAGCACTGGGGTCTCTACGATCAGGGCAACGAGTCTATGAATTTCGGTTTGGTCACTGCCGATCACGACAATCCGTACGATGGCAGCGCGAACGTGAAGAATGGCGAGGCACGCGACTATGGTGATGCGATTACGCCGATCGCCGCGTTCCTGAAAAGTGGAATTTGTGATCCGTAGCGAGGATCGTGATGAGCGTGCCAGTTTAATCGTGGACCGACATGCGATAGCGTTCGTTTATCTGAACGAGTAGAGGGCGGAGGTTGTCGTCCGCCTGCTCCGATCGCTGAAGAGCAACTAGCTCCGAGAAAGGAAAGGCCCAGCTTGACTCATGTCAGGCTGGGCCTCTTTCATTTGGGACCCGGCTCGTCAACTACGGGTCACATATCCCGCCTTTAAGAAAATCGCTGATCGTCGTGAGTGCAGCGCCATAGTTCGCCGTTTCTCCATTCGCTGTATCGGCGCTGCTATCGTAAGGATTGTCATGATCGGCCGTAACCAGGCCAAAGTTGGTAGCTTCGTCTACCTGATCATAGAATCCCCAATGTTCAAGGCCGACGACGACATACAGCCCGCTTTGATCCTGGAGATGTAGGGCACCGGTCCAGAAAGACACCATCCCGGCGCCCCGGCTTTGTTGCGTGGTAAAACAATCGCTTGAGGCTGAAGGGCAGGGTGAGGAGGCAAATGGCGAGTCGGGGTTTGCCGACGTGTAGTCACCAATTATGATCGGTTTCCCCGGGGCCGCCGCAATTATTCCTTTTACGTCTGGCACGCTCATGTCAGGTGCGATCCAGAAGCCGTCGCCGTTTATGAGGCTGGCGGCAATCGCGCCATAGACATAAGTCGGGCCATCGTAGATGGGGATGAAGGCTGGAGGACGCGGGGTTATCGTGTTCCACGCGGCGATAAGCTTTTTTCCATAGGTCTGAGCGAAGTACGCCACGAAGTTGTGCAGGTCTGTTTCGGTGACAGCCTTCAGCGACCAGCTATCGCTGCTCGCGAAGTTGTTGCAGTTCGGGCTGGCCGGCAGTAGCCGCGCTCCATTCTCGTCCAACAGTCCGGTCCCGGTGCCGTAGGAGGCGTAGATTCCGGACTTGATACCGGCGTCGCCGTTGGGATCCGAGGTGTCGAAGGTGGTGTAGCTTGTGCCCCACGCCGCATTGAGCGCGGCAATTGTCCCGTACTCGTTGCTGAGATAGGTCTTCAGCGCCATCTTGGCGTAAAGCGTCTTATCGGTGTAGGTATAGCCATTATTGTAACTGGCCGCCATGCTCGGATTGGACGCCGCTATGACATACCCGAAATCTTCGTGATAGGTGTGATTGAGGCCATAGAGATCGTCGGCCTCCTCGAGGATCATGATGATAGCATTGCGTAAGTTCGGTCCGTACGAGTTCAGTTCCCCGAGCTGAACTGCCGCGTCGGCCACATACGCGCCGCTGACCCCGCCGCCGGCGTCACATGCGGTGTCGAACACATCCAACTGGCCGCCCCCATAGGGCTGGTAGAATGAACTGCCGCATACCATTCCGGTATAATTGTGGTTTATGTTCTTGCAGTGGTAGGGATAGTCGTCCCGCACCGCATGGTCGCTGGTCTGGAAGGTAAGGGCATACGGCACTCCGCCAGCCGGCCAGTTCGCATTAGTCTCGTACTCATAAGAGTACGTTCCTGCCGCATTGAAACCCCACGATTGCAGACGGGTATTCTGCGCC
Source organism: Binataceae bacterium (SeqCode) (assembly GCA_036521875.1). Taxonomy (GTDB): domain Bacteria; phylum Desulfobacterota; class Binatia; order Binatales; family Binataceae; genus DATDGX01. Next base: position 15,105 of record DATDGX010000202.1, on the reverse strand, counting down.
GCTGCCCACACTCCCCAGGTCGCGTACTTACTCGGCACGACGTTCGCGGTCAGGTAGGTGCTGTCGACCGTGGAGACCGCGGCGTATTTACAACTGGATACGCCGGTCGGTGAAACCCACCGAAAGCCCGCGGCCGTTGGCTGGAGACTCCACAACCCAGTTGTTGTAGCAGTCGGAGTCGCTGTGGGCGTCGGAGTCGAAGTTGGAATTGGGGTGGCTGTGTGAGTTGGAGTGGCTGTGGGAGTCGGCGGAGCCGCGGTGGGAGTCGCCGTGACGGTCGGCGTCGCAGTGCGAGTAGGGGTGGGAGTTGGCGGATCCGCAGTCGGAGTCGCCGTGGAGGTCGGAGTCGCAGTACGCGTCCGGGTAGCCGTAGCCCTTGCCGGCGGAGTCGGTGTCGGAGTGGGCGTCCTCCGCCGACGGATTAAAAACAGCTCGGGTCTCGGCTGCGCGACCGGAGTCCACGTCATGCTGGATTGGTTCGATTCAGCCGCGGCAGGACTAACAGCGGCCCCCTCGAGAGCAAAAGTGACAATGCAAAAGAGAGAGAAGACAGCGAAAGTTAGATTTGCCGGCCTCATACCGCACAACCTCCAGCACCTCGAATGCGTCCGGCACCGCGGGGCAAACATCGACCCAAGTACCCGACCCATGAAACCTAGTTCTTCCGAATCTGCAGCAATCAATATGCCGTTTCGTAGCGTTTCGCCTTACCTAGCTGGGCTACAACATGGCATCTTTTTTCACCAAATGCTACAAATTCCTCTTTTTTGTTCCACTGAGTGTCGCAACCTGGCTCATCGGCCCATTCGATAGTTCCAGGAACGCTCATGCCACTCGTTGAACGGTTTTCCGGTACGGAGGATTTGTGAAAGTAACGCCTCATCAGCAAACATAACGCCGAGTGGCGCTGGAGCCTTCGAAGATTATGATGAGTGACAGCGAATCCGCGAATCGGACTACCGCATATGCAAAGCAATTCTTAGTTTTGTAGCTCGTTGCTAGGGGCAATGGTGTGTCGCATAGCTCAGTTCGCTTGCATTGAGTCGGAAACTCAACGGCGTGGCAAAGCGCGACGGAGATGCTCACGTCCGGTGGCCAAACCCTTTGTGGCTATTTGGCGCTGCGAGCACCCTCGAGCGCGTAGGACCAGCGCTGATTGCGATGTTCCCGAGAATCGTCATTTCCATCTCCTTGCCCGCGCATCGATCCCGGAACGCGCACTGCAAGAAGACTGAACGGGCAAAGCCATCCGGCGACGCCACCAAGTGCGTCAAAAATCCGGCCACATGCTCGTCCACCAAAGAGCAGTGCTATTGCGGGCCGAAGTTAATGGCGTGACGTTCGGACTTGCGAAGATTCATCCGCCACCGCGGCCGCCCCTCCTCCTGACTCCACCCAAAGTCAACACAAGGTCGAAATTCGACGGAACGCGCAACCATCTACCAAAATTTTGATCGCTACACAATAGAGCGATCATCCACGAATAGAATTTAACCGCCGAATGGTACGCAACGACGCTCGTGTGGCAGTGAAAATCGCAGCCCGAACGCCGCGGACGTGAAGTCATTGCGCTCAGTGGAGGAGTTTTCCAGAATCTGCTTCTGATCAGCCGCAGAGTAGCCAACCTCGAGTAAGATGGCTGCGTCCTCACTCATCGCATAGTTCCGATCAGCGACGGCGGAATCAGCTTCGGGCAGAATGCGGTAGCCGCTGCTCTGGATCGCGATCGCGCCCAATAGAAAAAAATCTCAAACCCTGTAGCATCCAGAAGCCAGGAGATAGATGCACTGTTGCGCGCGCAATGGATGATACCGGCAAGAATGGCGTGACCGGCTGGCGGCGCTCGCTCGCGGTCTATGCCGATCGGCGCGTGCTGCTGATCTTGCCGCTCGGCTTCGCGAGCGGCCTGCCGCTGCTGCTCACTTTTTCGACGCTCTCGGCATGGCTCGCCACCGCAGGCGTGGGCCGCGCTGCTATCGGCGCGTTTGCGCTGGTCGGCACGCCCTACGCCTTCAAGTTTTTGTGGTCTCCTCTGATCGATCGGCTGCCGCCGCCGATTCCGCTCGGGCGTCGGCGCGGCTGGGGGATCACGATCCAGATAGCACTCATCGCCGCGACGCTCGCGCTGGGTTCCTGCGATCCCAGGCGCGACCTCGGCACCATGGGAGCGCTCGCGTTGTTGGTCGCGTTTCTCTCGGCGAGCCAGGACATCGTGATCGACGCATGGCGGGTTGAGATCCTCGCGCCGGAGCAGCAGGGCCCGGGAGCCGGCATGATTCAGACCGGCTACCGGATCGCGATGCTCGTGTCGGGCGCCGGCTCTCTGATGATTGCCGCAAGCGCAGGCTGGTTCGCAGCCTACGCGACCATGGCTGCGCTGCTGGTCGTGGGGATGCTCGTGTTCCTGTTTGGCCCAGAGCCCAAGCTGCCGGCGGAAGCCGCGCCCCGCGCCCCAAGCGGAGGAGGCGACGCGATCCGCGACTGGCTCGCGACCGCGGTGGTCGGGCCATTCGTCGACTTCATGCGCCGGCCGAGTTGGCTCGCGATCATCATCTTTATCGTCGGCTACAAATTGGGCGAAGCGATGGCTGGCGTGATGGCGATCCCGCTCTACATCTCGCTTGGCTTCTCGCTCGACGAAATCGCCGCCATCTCCAAGCTGGTCGGATTTTTTGCGACCATAGCCGGCGCGCTGGTCGGAGGAGTCGTGACCGTGCGGTTCGGTGTGATCCGCGCGCTGCTGCTGTGTGGAGTGCTGCAGTCGGCGGGCAATTTGTTCTATGTGCTGCAGGCGGTGGGCGGCCACCGGCTCGACTATCTCGCGATGTGCGTCGCCGCCGAGAACCTGACCGGCGCGATGGCGGGCGCGGCGCTGGTGGCCTATCTCTCTGACCTCTGCTCGCCCGCCTTCACCGCGACGCAGTACGCGCTGCTCTCCTCGCTGGCGGCGGTGGGGCGTACGCTGGTCGCATCATCGGGAGGAGTGCTCGCCGATAAACTCGGTTGGGTGGGGTTTTTCCTGCTCACCACGATGGCTACACTGCCCGCGCTTCTGCTCCTGGTCTGGATCGCGCGGCGAGGCGCTAGGCAATCTGGCGGGCAGCTCCCTATCATGGAACCCGGAGCGGGCGTGTCGCGAGACTGACTATGTCCGGGGCGTGTCCTCACTATCTACCCATGCGGAAAACTTGTCGGTCATGGTCGGAACGACCGTAACCTTTTGCCGGCTCGGCGGTTATCAGGTTAGAGGGATGATGTGGCCGGAGAGTCTGAATTGAAGCGTCGTCGCAAGGCGCCTGTCGCCGTCCCAGGCCGAGCAACCGAGGCCGAGGACACATCCCGACGCGACGCGGCGGAGCGCCGTACGATCGAGGCGGCGCAGCGCGACCCGAGCTGTTTCGCCGAGCTTTACGAAAACAATTTCGAGCGCGTCTATGCGTTCGTAGCGCGACGAGTCGGCGATCGCGACCAGGCGCAGGACCTGACCGCCGACGTTTTTCACAATGCGCTCAAGAACCTCGCTCGCTTCGAGTGGCGTGGGGTGCCTTTCGCGGCATGGCTGTATCGCATCGCCGCCAACGCAATTGCCGAACGCGGCAGGCGCGCTACGCAATTCGAAGCCATCAAGGCGAGGAAATTTATCGAACCGGATCAATCCAGCGAAGCCGACCTGCTGGAAGTCGAACATCGCGCCAGACTGTTCAAGCTGGTGGATAGACTTCCCCTCGATCAGCGTCGCGTTATCACGATGCGTTTCGCACAGCAGAAAAGCATCGCCGAAATTGCCGGGGAAGTCGGGCGTAGTGAGGGCGCCATCAAGCAGCTTCAATTTCGCGGTTTACAGAGTCTGCGGACCATGGTGGGCGCGCGATGAAACGGGTGAAGCCCATAACTCAACGCGCCATATTGCCGCCGCAGCTCGATAAGGCGGTCGAAAGGATCATGACCGATCGCAAGGCTCCGCTTCCCCGCGTTGATTCCCGTATCACCGCGATTCTTCGCGTCGCCGCGGATCTGCGCGATCTCCCGCGCGGAGATTTCAAGGCGCGCCTCAAGGCGGAACTCTTGCGGGGCGTGCGCAGCGCGAGCGCGCCGGCCGCTTCGCTGCGGCCGAAAGTGAATCCGATTCCGGAGGGCTATCAGACCGCGACCACCTGCCTGGTGGTCAGGGAAGCGCCCCGCGCTATCGAGTTCTACAAGAACGCGTTCGGAGCGACCGAGCTGATGCGCGAGGCTGATCCCAGCGGGCATATCGTGCACGCGGAGATCAGGATCGGCGACACCCGGATCGCGATCGCCGACGAGACGCCCGATTACAATCTAAGTCCGCAAGCGCTGGGCGGCTCCTCGACCATCATCGGTCTCTACGTCGAAGACGTCGACGCTTTCGCGAGCCGCGCAATCGCCGCGGGCGCCAAGGTGGTGTTCCCTATATCGGATTGGTTCTATGGCGACCGCGGCGGGCGGCTCGCCGATCCGTTCGGGCATCTGTGGAGCGTGTCAACTCACATCGAAGACGTGCAGCCCGAGGAAAGGAACCGGCGCATGGAAGCATATGCGCGCGAGCAGGCCGCGCGGGCGCCGCAACCGGAGGAATCGAGAATGACGGCGGTAAAGCCGATCCCGGAGGGCTTTCACAGTATCACGCCGTATCTGCAGGTTGAGGGCGCGGCCAAGCTCATCGATTTCCTCAAGCAGGCCTTCGGTGCGGACGAAATCCTGCGCATCACGGGCGAGGACGGCAAGATCGCGCACGCGCAGGTCAGGATAGAGGGCTCAATGGTCGAGATGGCGGATGCGTCTGCCGAGTACAAGCCGAATCCGACGGCGATTTGGTTGTTCGTCGACGATGCCGACGCGGTGTACCAGCGCGCGCTCCGCGCCGGCGCCAAGTCGATTCACAAGCCGACCGACCAGGACTACGGCGACCGCGAGGCGAGCGTCAAAGACCCGTTCGGCAACCATTGGTATATCGCCACGCATCGCGAAGATGCGGAGCCACTCCCCGAGGAGCTTCGCAGCGTGACTCCATATCTGCATCCGATAGGTTCGGCCAAAGTGATCGATTTCCTCAAGCAGGCCTTCGACGCCGAGGAACTTTTTCGCGCGCAGGATCCGGCCGGCACGGTTCATCACGCGAAGATCCGGATCGGTGATTCGATCGTCGCGATGGGCGAGGCGCATGGACCGTACCAGCCGATGCCTCCCGCGCTTCATCTGTATGTCAGCGACGCCGACCGCGTTTACCAACGCGCGCTCGAGGCCGGCGCCACTTCGCTGAGCGAGCCGGCGGATGCGCCCTACGGTGATCGCAGCGCCGGCGTCACGGATCCGTTCGGCAACGTCTGGTACATCGCGACGCACAAGAAGGACGTGCCTGTATCGGAATTACAAACTCTTGGGGGAGAACTGCCCCAGCATCTACGGCCAGGCAGTATCATGCCGTTCATGTATTCCGAGGACCCTGCCGGTGCGTTCGAGTTCTACCAGAAGGTGTTCGGCGCGACCGAGCTGCATCGAATAGTCCAATCTGGCGGCAAGGTCAGTCACGTGGGGATGGCCATCGGCGAGACGCATGTGATGCTTCGCGATGCGACCACCAAGGACTTGGCCGACTACCGGAAAAGAGGTTTCGCGAGTACGCCCCATAAGCTCGGCGGGACTCCCTTGCACCTATACATCCACGTCGCGGACGCCGACGCCGCCTACCAGCGGGCGCTCGATTCGGGAGCAAAGGTCGTGGATCCGATGGACGATAAGGAGTGGGGCGATCGCTGTGGCGGAGTGCAGGATCCTTACGGCCACATCTGGTATATCGCGACGCCGCTGAAAAACGCGTCACACTAATCGGTTCGATCAGGATCCGGTCCGTTCGCCAAATAGTCAGGTACATTCGCGAAGCTGAAGTGAGATGAAGGAGAACCATGGCAACCAAAGTCAGCCCGATTCCACCCGGCGCCAGCCGCGTGTCGCCATATCTGAGCGTCAAGAACGCTCCGGCGATGATCGACTTCTACAAGAAGGCGTTTGGAGCCGCCGAGACGATGCGCTTGAAACAACCCGACGGCAGGATCGGTCACGCCGAGATCACGATCGGCGGCGCGTCGATCATGCTTGCCGACGAGTTCCCGGAGATGGGCTTCCTGTCCCCGAACTCGATCGGCGCCCGCTCTCCGGTTGCGGTTCATCTTTATGTGGAAGACGTCGACGCGGTCTACAAACCGGCGATTGCGGCGGGCGCGGTCTCGACCAAGGAACCGACCGACGAATTCTTTGGCGAGCGCAATGCGCATTTGACGGATCCATCGGGGCATGCCTGGTTTCTCTCCAGTCGTATCGAGGAAGTGTCGCCCGCGGAGATGCAGAAACGCTTCGACGCGATGATGAAGCAGGAAGGCTGACAATTTCCTCTCGACCGAATAGCTATTCTGATCGGCAACGGATAGCCATTCAGCCAGGCCTTTAAGAGCCAGTCGGACGGAAGCGGATAGCCATTCAGATAGCATCGAATAGCCAGTTTTGCATCGCCGGCAAGGAGCCATCGCAATGAGTAAAGGTGATCTGGGTTATTTCACTATTCCCATCCGCGACCTGAAACGGGGAAGGACGTTCTATAGCGGGCTGTTCGGATGGGAGTTCGTGAATGAGGTTTCATCGGATTCCTATGCGCACGTCGGCAATACCAACCCGGCCGGCGGTTTGCACGTCAACGAGGCGGTCAGCCCGCAGGTGTGGTTCAAGGTCGAAGACATCAAGGCTGCGAGCGCGCGAGTTCGCGAGCTCGGCGGCCATGCCGGCGAGCCGCAGCACAGCGCCTCAGGATGGAACAGCGCATGCCGCGACGACCAAGGCACGCAGTTCAACCTGTGGCAACCCGCACCGGGATACTGATGGCGCATCCACATAAAGACTACGATCCCAACGGGCCGATAAAGCGGCTGCGCGAGATCTGTCTCGCGCTTCCTGAAGCCACCGAAAAGGAAGCGTGGGGAGAATGCACGTTCAGAGTCGGCGGCAAGATGTTCGCGATGACCGACAACGACCATCACGAGAGTGGTCACGTAGCGGTCTGGGTGAAGGCGCCGCCGACAGTCCAGGAGTTCCTGGTACGTTCCGATCCGGTTCGGTTTTTCAGGCCGCCTTATGTAGGTCACAAGGGATGGGTCGGCGTGCGCCTGGATGTGAAGGTGAACTGGAATGAACTGGCCGCGATATTGAACGACGGTTATCTGATGTCGTCACCCTTTAGGCTCGGTCGCACCCGCGCCCGTGGTCAGACTGAATCGTCCGCGGAAAAAGTGCCGCGAGCCAGCGGAGTCAGGGCGAAAGCCAAGAAAGAGCTCAGGCCAGGAAAACAACTTCGTCCCTAGGTCTCTCTCATGCGTTCGCATCAGTGCGGAATCCAGATGGGCGCGGTGCCGAAAAGCCGGTCCACGATTCCTATCTGATAGGCAAGGAAGAGACCGAAGGCGAAACTCAGGAGTCCGGAGCCGGTGACGAATCCCTGGTGTAACCACGACAGTCGTCGCGAGGCGACCAGAAATGGCGTCGCGATTGCAGTAGTGATTAGCCCCATCCCGATAATCGTGCCGGCGCAGAAAATCGCAAGATAGAGGGTCGCCCAAAGCGGATTTGGTATCGCGCTCAGGACCAGCAATGCGATCGCGGCGCTGCCGGCGAGTCCATGGACGAGACCCACGGCGAACGACCTGAGCAACGGACGGCGCGACGCGAACGTCGACGGTATCGCGTCAGCGGGAAGCCTGTGGTCGCGATGAACGGCATCGTCGGCGTCCTCGTGAGGAAGAGGATGAACGTGCGGATGCGAATGCGCGGATCCATCGTGAGTATGAACGTGACCGTGAACCACTGGGCCGCTCGCGCCGTTCGCGTCGGGCCGCGGTTTCCCCGACAAGCGCGCCGCACCGTCGCGGACGAGCCTGGCCGCCGCGCTGACGCCCAGCAGTATCAGGACGATCGCAACCGCGAACTCCATCGCGAGTCCCAGCCGGGTTGGAATCACCACTTTGAAAACGATGATCGCCGCGCCAACCGCCAACACGGTCAGCGTATGGCCTAGTCCCCATACGATACCGATGCGGGCCGCTACCGCGAGGCGGCGTTCGCGGCTCAGGATGGTCGTGACCGCGATGACGTGATCGGGATCGGTGGCATGGCGCATACCCAGTAGCAGGCCAAGCAGCGCGATTCCAAGCGGGGCGGCGTCGGCGGGATTCATCAGTCGGATTTACTTCTCGGGCTCGCTGGTGCGGCACGCAAGCACCAATCGAGATCATACCCAAGCGCGACGAAGTTCCCAAGAGAAAGGTCGGCGAGTCGACGTTCGCCGAGCTGAGCGAAGCGTATCTGCACCGTCAGCGCGAGCGCAGCGGTGTCTCGCTCATGAAGCGGATGGTGTCGTCCAGATCGCGGATGCCGGCGTCAGAGCCAAGGCCGGTTGCGACCAGCGCGGCCGCGGCGTTGGCGAGTCTCATGCACTCGGCCGGGATCCATCCGAGGAGCAGACCCCGGATGAACCCGGCGCAGTACGCGTCGCCGCATCCGGAAGTGTCGACTACATCAATAGCGTGTGCGGCGAGGTGTAACTTCGCGTCTCGAGTCATAAGCATACTGCCGTCGCCACCCATCGTGAGCACGACGCCGCGCGCGCCTCGCTCGAGCAGCCGGCGTGCCGCGTCCTCCGCGCTGCCCGCCTCGGTGAGCCTGCAGGCCTGTTCGGCATTGGGCATGAACCAATCGACTATCGGCAAGCAGGGCGCCAGGATCGCGAGCAGTTTCGGCGACCCCTCGCTCAAGATGTCCATCGTGGTGGTGGCGCCGTGTTCACGCGCGCGCCGCAGGATCTGCGCCGCACCATCGCGGCCGAGCCCGCGCATCACGTCGTTACCTCCGAGGTGCAGATGTTTCGCGCTCTCGATCAACGGCCATGGTACCTCGTCGATCGTGAACAGAGGATTGGCGCCGATCGCATGAAGGGCGGGCCGATCACCATTCGGTCGAATCGGCAGAATGCTCGCGGAAGTTTGCGCGTCCGCCTTGCGAACCACGTGACGGGTGTCGACGCCGTACGAGTTCAGCGCGCGAAGTAGTACATCGCCGAGCGCGTCGCGGCCGACTGCTCCCACCGTCGCGACTGAGACCCCCAGTTTCGCGAGACCGACGGCACAGCCGGCCGACGAACCGGCAGGTGCGAGGCGAATCTCGTCGAGTATAATGCTGCCCTGTCCCGGCGGGATGTGAGTAACGGGACGGCCGAGGATGTCGAGGACGTGCGCCCCCAGCGTCACGGCATCGTAGCTCATCTCATTTTCGTTTCACTGATGCGAGGCGCGCGGATTGCCCACGGCCGCATGGGCCAGCGCCTGCTTGCGCGCGATCTCGCGATCCTGACGCGCGATCACCGCGGAGAAAAGCTCCGCGACGATCGGTTCGGGAAGCTTACTCACAGGCCTGCCCGTCGCGAGGGCAGTTACATAGATCGCGGCGATTTTTTCCAGCAGCTCGACGAACGTGAACGTACTCTCGAGGTCGTGACCCACGCATAGCGCGCCGTGATTTTGAATTATGTAGCAATGGCATCGATTCGCGAGTTTCCGCGCGACGTTGTCGTGCAGCTCGCGGGTGCCGGACAGAGCGTACGGGATGAGGGCGACCAGGTTGCCAATCGCGAGGGTGACTTCATCGAACAGTGGCGGTATCGGCTCGTTCAGCACGCTGCAGATGCTTGCGTACGTCTGATGTGTATGGATGACGGCGTTGACGTCCTGACGCGTCTGGTATGCCGCAACGTGCATAGGCGTCTCTATCGACGGTTTGCGTTCGCCCTCGATGCGCCGCAGATCGAAGCCGACCACGCATACGTCTTCGACCTTCATGCGATCGTACGGCAGCCGCGACGGCGTCACCACCGCCGCCTGCTCGCCCTCCACCAGCATCGAGACGTTGCCCGCGCTGCCGGACTTCGATCCGAAGAAACCGGCGTCGCACAGCTTTCGGCTCATGTCTAGGACTTGCCGCTTGTATTCGTCGTAGCGTCCCATGATTGATCCGCCTCTCCGTTCGGACACTGCCCCCCGCGCATTCTTCCTACGCTTTCTGCTGTCGATGCGGAAGACGGGCATTGGGCGCCCGCGCGCCCGCAAAGCCCCCTCCCGCGCGGGTCACGAATCTTGCCCGGAAGGTGCTATGGTGAAATAGCACACGAACAAAACAACCGTTACCTTCAGGACTACGGTGCAAAGGAGCAGCTAAATGCCCGAATATTCGATGACAATCGATGGCAAGGCGGTGAAGGGATCAAAAACTGTTGGCGTGATCAATCCCGCTACCGGCAAGGTTTTCGCGCAGGTCCCCGACTGCACCAAAGCGGAGCTGGACCAGGCGATGGAAGCTGCCCAGCGCGCGTTCCCGGCCTGGAGCCGCGACATTGGCGCACGCAAGAAGGTTCTCAACGACATCGGCGCTGCGCTGATGCAGATGCCGGAGGGGCTCGCCCGCACCATCACCGAGGAGCAGGGCAAGCCACTCGACAAGGCCGGCCAGGAAATCATGGGCGCCGCGATTTGGGCGCAGTACACCGCGAGCCTCGAGCTTCCCAACGAGGTGCTGCAGGACAACGATTCCGGCCGCATCGAGATCCGCCGCAAGCCGCTCGGCGTAGTCGCCGCGATCACTCCGTGGAATTACCCGCTGATGCTCGCGATGTGGAAAATCGCGCCCGCGCTCCTCGCCGGGAACACGGTGGTGCTCAAGCCCTCGCCGTTCACGCCGATCAACACTCTAATGCTCGGCGACATCCTGCGCGAGATCGTTCCACCCGGCGTCCTCAATATCGTTTCCGGCGGCGACGAGCTTGGCGCGATGATGACCAGCCATCCGATCCCTCGCAAGCTGTCGTTCACCGGCTCGGTCGCAACCGGCAAGAAGGTCGCTGCCGCGGCGGCGCCGGACTTGAAGCGCTTCACCCTGGAGCTGGGCGGCAACGATGCGGCGATTGTGCTTCCGGACGTCGAGCCCGGCAAGGTCGCGGAAAAGATTTTCTGGGGCGCGTTCGAAAACTCCGGACAAATCTGCAGCGCCATCAAGCGCGTGTACGTTCCTGAAAAAATGTACGCCTCGATGGTCGAGAAGCTCGGTGAGCTCGCCAAGGGCGTCAAGGTTGGCAACGGCCTCGACGCGGGAACCCAGCTTGGCCCCATCAACAACAAGCCGCAGTTCGAGCGCGTCACGGAACTGGTCGAAGACGCGAGGAAGCACGGCGCCAAAATCAACACCGGCGGAAACCGGATCGGAACCGACGGCTATTTCTATGCGCCGACCATCGTGAGCAACATTTCCGACGGCGTGCGGCTGGTCGACGAGGAGCAGTTCGGACCCGCGCTGCCGATCATCGCATATAAGGATGTCGACGACGCGGTGCGGCGCGCGAACGCGACGCACTACGGCCTCAGCGGCTCAGTGTGGTCGAGCGATCCGAAGCGTGGCGCCGAGGTTGCCGCGCAACTTGATTGCGGCTCCGCGTGGGTGAATCAGCATCTGGCGATCGCTCCCAATCTGCCGTTCGGCGGAGCGAAGTGGTCGGGAATCGGCGTGGAAAACGGCCCCTGGGGTCTTCTCGGCTTCACCGAGATCCAGGTGGTGAACGTCGCCAAGAACTAGAGAGCAGCCGGTCACGACTTAAGGACGGCTCGGAACAGTAAGCGAACGGCGACAGGGTGTTGAGAGCGGATTCGAGGGACGGCGCAAGCGCCTCGATCCTCTCAACACCCTGACCGTATCCCGGCGGAGGACAACGACATGAGCGCGACGGCATCGACTCGCTACGGAAAACTGGCAGGAGAGGAGCAAGGCGGACTGTTCGCCTTCAAGGGAATCCCGTTTGCAGCCGCTCCCGTGGGCGCGCGGCGATGGCGGGCTCCGGAGAAGCCGGCGGCGTGGACCGGTGTCCGCGAGGCGCGCGAGTTCGGCGCGATCGCTCACCAGAACCAGGTCCAGGTTGCCGCGCTCAGCGCGATGACGGTCGAGCAGCCCATGGCGGAGGACTGCCTGTTCCTCAATGTATGGACGCCGGGACTCGACAATGCGCGCCGCCCGGTGATGGTGTGGATTCATGGCGGCGGATTTACCATCGGCGCCGGCTCGCAGCGAATCTACGACGGCTCGGTGCTCGCGCGGCGCGGCGACACGGTCGTCGTCACCGTCAACTATCGTCTCGGCCCGCTGGGCTTCCTCCGCTTGGCGGATGTGACCAACGGCAAGATCCCGTCGAGCGGGAACGAGGGGATGCTCGATCAGATCGCGGCGCTCGAATGGGTGCGCGACAATATCGCGGGGTTCGGCGGAGATCCGGGGAACGTTACTATCTTCGGAGAATCTGCCGGCGGGATGAGCGTCGGCGCGCTGCTCGGGATGCCGCCTGCGCGCGGCCTGTTCCACAAGGCGATTCCGCAGAGCGGCTCGTGCAACACCACCGCGTCGACGGCGCGCGCCAACCGTGTCGCGGAGCGCGTGCTGTCGAAGCTCGGCGTCTCGAGTGCGAATGCTGACGCGATCCGCGCGTTGACGCCCGCGCAATTGCTCACCGGCACACTGTCCGCCGACGGCAAAACTCCGGACCGCGAACTGGGCATGGCGTATCAGCCGGTCCTCGACGGTACTCTCCTGCCGCGTGAAGCGCTCGACATGGTGGCGGACGGATCGGCGTCGGGAGTGGCGGTGTTGGTTGGCTCGTGTCTCGAGGAATGGAAACTGTTCGCCGCGATGGATCCCGGCGCGCTGAAACTCGACGCGAAAGGCCTCGCCGCGCGCGTCAGCCGGCGCCTGACTCCGCAAGCGGCGGACGCGCTTATCGACACCTACCAGAAAGCCCGCGCTCGCCGCGGCGATCCAACCACGCCGGTCGAGTTGTTCTCGGCGATCGAAACCGACCGCGTATTTCGGATGCCGGGCGTGCGTCTCGCCGAGACCCAGGGACGGCGCGAGCCGCGCACCTACAGCTATCTCTTTTCCTGGCGCTCGCCCGCGATGCACGGTGCGTTAGGCGCGTGCCACGCGCTCGAGCTCGGCTTCGTCTTCGGCACCAACGACGTGCCGGGGATGGATCGATTTGCCGGGAGCGGTCCCGCCGCCGACAAGCTCGCGACCGAGATGCAGGACGCGTGGCTTGCCTTCGCGCGCAAGGGCGATCCGAGCTGCGCCAGTCTCGGCGCGTGGCCTGGCTACACCGAGTCGCGCAGGGCCACGATGGTCTTCGGCGAGAACAGCAAGCTGGAAGATGCCCCGCTGGACGACGAGCGCCGCGCGTGGGACGGACTCCCCGCCGACCTGTTCGGCACGCTCTGAAACCCGAGTAGCTGTTAGCCAGGGAGAACCGCAATGGCAATCGCACTCACACACAGCGGCACCTCGGTATACTCATCGGATTCTGTGTCTGATGAGCTCTTGGTCGGCACCGCCGACGGCGTCGTGATCCTGCAGCGCGCGGAGCACCGCCCCGGCTCTGAATGGCGAATTGCCGTCCGATCGCTCAAGGGTTCGCATATCAGCTCGATAATCCTTCCCGCACCCGAATTGACACTCGCCGCCATCTATCACGGCGGCATTATGATGAGCCGGGACCGGGGCCGGACTTGGGAGCGCCGCGACAACGGCATCTCCCATAACGATGTATACAGTCTAGGCGCCACGAGCTTGAACAGCAGACTGCGACTGTTCGCCGGAACCGAGCCAGCGCATTTCTACATCAGCGATGACCTCGGTGCGAATTGGCGCGAGAGTCCGTCACTGCGGTCCGGTGCAGGAGTTGCTCGATGGACTTTTCCCGGCCCGCCTCATCAGGCTCACGTCAAGGTGATCACGGTGGCGCCAGACGATCCGGCAACCATCTACGCCAGCATCGAACAGGGCGACCTTCTGAGGAGCACTGACGCGGGCGAGACGTGGCGGGAACTCTCCGGCTTCGGCGGAGATTTCGACTACGACGTTCACCGGCTGGTGATCAATCCGAACGACCCGGCGCGCCTCTACATGATGGGCGGGCTGGGACTGTGGGTCAGCGGCGACAAGGGAATACATTGGGAGCGCCGCACCGATGAGCGCTCGCCAATCGGTGGCTACCCCGATCAGCTGACGTATCTGCCGAGCCGGCCCGAAGTCTTCCTGGCCTCCGGGGCACGCGGCAATCCGTTCACGTGGATGCAGACCGGGTTCGCGGGCTCGCGGATCGCAATAAGCCGCGATGGCGCGCGCTCTTGGCAACTCCTCGGCAACGGATTGCCGGCGCCCGACAAGTGGCAATCGGCGATCGAAGCGATGACCCTCGAAGAATGGGGCACGTCGTTCTCGGCATTCGTCGGGACGACATCAGGTGAGATATTCGCGACGGATGACGGCGGCGAAAATTGGGCACTGATCGCAAACGGCCTCGCGCCGATATCGAAGGGCCTCCACTATATGGTGCTCAACCGGGCGGCCTAGCCAATCCCGGTCAGGTCAAGCTCAGCGTGGCGAGCCAATTCGCGCGCCGGTAGCACTCGCGAATCGAGATTTGGAGTTGCCTGGATCGATCGGTCGGTTAGCGGGTTAATCTACGCCTTCGGCGATAGCATTCTGGACCATGAAATCTTCAAAGGCGAACCGATCATGTTCGGCTTCCTGGTCCGTGTTGATTCGAAGTTTGCTGATGGCGGTGGTTGGCTTGGAGGAGCAGGACCGCCACGTCGCGCGGATTCGAGTTCAGATCAAAGGCAATCTTTACGGCGGTTGAATGAATACCAGTCTTCCGTCAGAGACATACGGCCGGTGACCAGGATATGCGCCGCCGCGATGCTCGTGCGCGACTCGAAGATCCTGCTCGGGAAACGCGCGCCTGGGCAACTTCTGTATCCGAACGTCTGGGACCTGCCCGGCGGCCATCTGGAGGCGGGCGAGTCACCCTACCAGGCGCTCATCAGGGAGCTGGAAGAAGAGTTGGGAATCGTGCCGACGCGCTTCGTGCCGTTAGGCATATACGACGAACTGAATCCGGAGAGATATGGCGCGCATAAGTACCACGTGTACGTGGTGACCGACTGGAGCGGCCCGATC
>DATDGX010000201.1:0-1803 GCA_036521875.1 Binataceae bacterium (SeqCode) | reverse complement strand
CTTCGATCTGATGATCAGACGTATCGTCTGGTTTCACGGCGTCGAGGCGCAGTTCGGCCTCTCCGAGCTCCAGGCCCGGACGCTGTTGCACATGGAACCCGAGCGGCCCTTGATGATGAGCGAAGTCGCGCACGCCTCGGGCTGCGAACCGTCGAACCTGACCAGCATCATCGACAAGCTCGAGGCGCGCGGGCTGGTGGAACGGCGCGCCGCTGCCGACGATCGCCGGGTCAAGAAAGTCTCGATGACGCGCAAGGGTGCGGAGCTCCGCAAGAGACTGCTCACGCACTTCAACGAACCCGCGCGCTGGATGCTCGCGCTGTCCGCGCACGAGCAGCGCCAACTCTGCGAGATGCTGAGCAGAGGCCTCGCGGTAGAACGCGCGAACCGCAGTATTCCGGAGCCTGACGAGGCTATCTCGCGGATGCTGGCAGGCGCTTCCGCCCGCAGCGCGCATCGCAGCGTGCAACGTCGCGCCTGAGCTCCAGGAGCGGCCCGGCAATTCACGCCTGATGCTATGATCGAAATTGGCGCGCGGCGCGAATGCCGCTAGCGCTGGTTCACTTCGCCACGTCGTTGCGTTCAGAACTGGTGGCGGCGAGACGTTGCTCGGCGATTTTCACATAAGCCAGATCGTTTTCGATTCCGACCCACGCCCGCTTCAGCTTCGACGCCGCAATCGCAGTGGTGCCGGTGCCGAGAAAACAGTCGAGCACGCGATCGCCGGGGACGGTCCACAGCCTCAGCATCCGGTTCAGCAGCGCGAGCGGCTTCTGCGCGGGATGGCTCCCCGCCTCGCGCTCCGAGCGCGGCGTGCAGGGAATCGGCCACATGTTGCGCAACTGCTTGCCGCCGCCGATCTCCTTCGACACCGCGTAGTTGAAGGTCCAGTGACTGGCGTGCTCGGGAGTGTTGTTGCAGGCCCAGATGACGTACTCGGTGCTCTCGGTGGGCAGCCGGGTGGTGATGTTGGGCTGCGCGTTCGGCTTGAACCAGGTGACCTGCTGCAGGATGCGACGATTGAGCACGTGCTCGAGCACGAAGCCGATGGCGTAGACGTTGTGGAAGCTCCCGAACACGAGGAGGTTCCCGTCGCGCCGAACCAGCCGGCACACCTCGGCGAGCCACGCCTCGGTGAATTTCAAATAGTCGTCGTTGGAAAAACGATCCCAGCGCTGCTCCATCGTGACGTGCGAGCTGAACGCCCATTTGAGTCCTTTGCGGCGGCTCATGTTGTAGGGAGGATCGGTGATGCACGCGTCGAAGCATCCGGCGCGCCATTCACGCATCACCGCTAGGCAGTCGCCACGATAAATCTTTCCTAACTTGGGCTCCGCGCCTGACTCGGGCTCCGCGCCAAGCTTCGGCGCAAGATCGTTCGCGCGTCGGTCAGACACGCTTGCGCTTTTTGGAGAGATAGTCGACCAGCATGTACTCGCCGAGATGGTCGGGACGCGTGTAGAGTGCGCGGCCGCGATTGATCTGCGTCATCTTGTCCACGAACGCGCGCAGACTCGGCGAGTCGTCGAGCATGAAGGTGTTGATGGTGATGCCCTTGCGCGTGATGCGCTCGACTTCCTTCAACGTCTCCTGCGCCGCGCGCATGCTGATTCCGCCGAACGACAGCGGCCATTCGCAGTAGAGGCGCTTGTTGAGGAAGTACGCGGTCGGCTGGCCGTCGGTGATCACGATGATGTGCTGGTTCTTGGACGGATGGCGCCCGAGCAAATCCGAGGCGAGCCGCAGCCCGTCCTGCAGATTGGTGAACGGGTCGCCCATGTTCCACGACGCCTCGGGCAAGTC
>DATDGX010000200.1:0-2508 GCA_036521875.1 Binataceae bacterium (SeqCode) | reverse complement strand
ACGACGAAAATTTGCGCGCGAAATATGGACGCGCGGCGCTGAGCCGCGTCGAGTCCGAGTTCAGCCTCGACGCGATGGTGCGCAGGACGATCGAGGTTTACGAGGAGATTTCCGGCCGCGGCCAGATCGTCGCCGGGAGCGACCAGGTTGACAGACGCGATCGCGAGGCTGCGGCTGGCGAGGCTGATTTGGAGACTGGCACCGAGGGCTGACGCTCAGCGCCATCGCTGCGCTGAGGTTGACATCGAGGCGGATCCCCAGGATCCGCCTCGATTTTTTTTGCCTAGCCAGGTTGACGGGCCTTGGCGAAACTTTGACGAATATGTGCCGACGAACTTGTCGATCGCAGCGATGTGCGACGCGAAACTTGTCGCGCAGCGTCAACCTCAGTCGCGCGGCGTCAACCTCAGGAGAACAGCTTGTCGACTGGAACGCCGGTCCGGGCGGCGCGCAGATGCATGTTCGCGCTGGGGACTCCGGTGTTTGCGTACGACTTCTCGCAGTCTGCGGTCGACGGACCG
Organism: Binataceae bacterium (SeqCode); assembly: GCA_036521875.1. GTDB lineage: Bacteria > Desulfobacterota > Binatia > Binatales > Binataceae > DATDGX01. The sequence goes on along the minus strand of DATDGX010000200.1, from coordinate 1,987 downwards.
CGCATGTTGCCTTCCATGTACGCCAAGCCGGGGCATCGCGTGCATCCGGTCATGTTCGAGCACGACGAGCACACCGGCAGGTCGCGCTCGCGGATCGATCGCACTTCCTTGAGCTGCGGCGAGTCGTTCCAGATGTCGGCGAAGCGCTGCTTGCGGATATTGCCGCTCGGCAGCGGGAACTGCACGCAGGGGTACACGTCACCGTACGGCGATATGTAGCACGAGCTGTGACCGGCGCTGCATGGAAACCCGTCCAGGTCGTCGTCGGTCGCCGGCCGCGCCGGCACCTGCTCCGCGACACCGCCGATAGTCGTGTCGTGCAGCACCTCGCTCAGCTCGACGTGCCCCATGTTGAGCTTCAACAGCGAGCGATCGCCGTTGATGTGCGGCGTAATCGTCGGATCGAGCATGAAATGCGCGCCCAGTTCTTCCGCCAGCGCCTGCACCCCCCGATAGTCGAAGCGGTTCTGCTTCATCACCACGTTCGCCATCGTCACTTTCAGCCCCTGGCCGACCAGGAACCGGATCGCGGTGAGCGTGCGCTCCAACGAGCCTTTCACCTTGGTGATCGCGTCATGGACTGCGGGTCGATGGGAGTAGACGCTGATCTGGACCTGCTCGACGCCCAGCTCGTGAATCAGCGCGGCCTCAGGTTCCTTGATGAGGATACCGTTGGTCTTGAGCTTGACGTTGAAGGTTAGCTCGCGCGCGCGGCGGATGATCGCGAACAAGTCCTTGCGCAGCAGTGGCTCGCCGCCGCTGAGGGTCAGGAACATGACCTTCGACTCGGCCAACTGTTCGAGCAGGCCAGCGACTTCGTCGTAGCTCAACTCTCCGTTGTCATCGTGATCGAGGTAGCAATGCACGCAGCGCTCGTTGCATCGCCAGGTCAGATCGAGGTGCACCCCAATCGGGATGCCCATCCGGGCGGCCTTCTCGTTGAGCGCTTGCATCAGCGAGCTCATACGCCCTCCGGTACGATAGGATGATCGGCGATCTGAAGAATCCCTTCCCGCGCGAGTTCCTCGACCAGCTCGAGCGCGTCCTGGTACGCGGTCTCCGGGTCGACCTCGAAATTCTCGACCACCTTGCGCGCGACGATTTCGCGGAGCGGAGTGGCGCCGTCGGCCGCCTCCCAGATAGCGCTCGCGGTCGCGTTGAGGCTGTAGACCCGCGAGTCGCGAATCGACATTACGACCATCTCGTCTTCGAGCATCCGCGCCGCGATGTCCCGGCTCGGCTTGATGTACTTTTCGCTCATCTAATTCCGGCTGATTTCCGCTGATTTTGCGCGCGTTTACGTCCTTCCGCGGCGGAACCTTCCACGTTTTGTATCATAGTTGTGAAGCTTGAATCATCTGATCAGGTCCCATACTTCGGCATCCGGCCGAAAGGTCAGCTCGAAGACCGGCACCCGCGCGACGAAGTCGCATGCGGCCCGGAACAGGCCATCGACCAGCGCCGCGTCATCGGCAAAGAACAGGATGTTGCGCATCAGGCGCCGCGCCGCGGGCGCCGCCGCGAGCGGAGCAGCGTGGTTGTCCGGTCCTTGCGCCAACAGGTAGAGGGCGGCGAGCGGCGCGGCGATATTGTCACCGGGGATTCCCAGCTCACCGGCGAACGGCGTCCCGAATAGCTGGTAGCCGTCGCCGTCGGCGGCGCGGCGCACATAAGAAATCTCGTCGGTGAGCAGGGTTACGTCCGGCGGCGCCAGGCGCGAAATCGTGGTCTTGCCGGCGCCGGAAACGCCCGAAAACAGGAACGCGCGTCCATCGCGCACCGCGCTCGCCGAATGCAGGAGGAATCCGCCTGCGCTCTGCGCCAGCTCGATACTGTGCAGGATGCGGATTACGGAATCGATCGAGTATGGATTTGCGGTCTGCCGCACGCGCCCGCGCCGCGCCCCCGGATCCCATTCGGCGTAGAAATCGCCGCGATTCATGATCCAGCGGCCTGCGGCGTAGCGGACTGCAAGGTCCTCGTCGCC
>DATDGX010000199.1:0-9669 GCA_036521875.1 Binataceae bacterium (SeqCode) | reverse complement strand
TGGTCGCTCTCAGAAATCGGCGCGGCCGGCCCGACCGGCAGCCGCTACGGCGATGCGGCCGGAACCTCGTGCATCGCGGTGGTCGGATCGACCGAGCGCGCGATCACCGTCAGGACTGGCAGCAGCGACCGGGTCGCGAATATGCGCGCCTTCGCCGACGCGGCGCTGCAACTCCTGGAGCAAAGCCTCGGCTGAAAAATATCTGACGCCGGCGTGGTGCTGGCAGATGCGCCAGCAGAGCGGCTGACGAAGCTAGGAGTGCTGATCGATGATCTCGAGCAGGCGGTCAACTGTCACGGGCTTGCGTAGAAAAGCGTCGATTCCCTCGATCGGTTCTCCGGACTGCATGCTTCCAGAAACTACGACCACCGGAATATCGCGCAGCGCCGGGTCCTCGGCGCGCTCCTTCAGGAACCCGCGCCCATCCATGACCGGCATGGCCAGGTCGAGCACTACCAGGCATGGGAACCGCGGCGTTTTCTTCAGCATCTCAATCGCCTTTTGACCATTCTCGGCCTGCAGAACAGAATAACCCTTCGCGTCAAGCAGTTCGGACAGGCTTTCCCGGACAAACGGATCGTCGTCTACCACGAGCACGATATCCCCTTCAGTCAATTTGGCATTCGACATCATACTCTCCGGACCACACACATTCAGGATGAGCAAATTTCAAGCCGCACCAAAAAGCTGAGTATTTCCGGCGATATCGGCATCGGACACTGGTTCCCGGCCGCCGTAATTGCCGGAACTTACCGAGAGGGCCAGCAGCATTCTCCAAAGAGAAGGCGCTATGCCTCAATCGCCTGCCGCTCGGAACCGCTCCCAAGAAGCGATGCGCGCTAGCGCAGCGACGAATTTCTGAGCCCGCTCAGTTCGTCATCAGGAGACCGTGTGTTTTTAGACCGCTCGCTTGTTCGATCGAGAGAGATTTAGATAGGCTGTTCAGGAACGCTGACAGGCTGCATTTTGCATCGGACGACATCCTGAGAACCCTTACCGGAGATACTGACCCCGCTCCATTCCACTCACGGGGCGCTCAACCGAAGCCCCAAACCCTAGACCACCGGAAGGCACCAACCCGGCACGCGAAAGAACCCTACTGATGGCTGCAAAAACCGCGTACATTGCGGACTATCTAGAGCAACACAAAGGCGAGATCCTCGACCGCTGGCGCAAGGTCGCGAAGGAAGAGTCTTCGCAAGCCGAACGGCTCGCCAAGATGGATGATCGCGAGCTGCTCGACCATCTGCCCGCGATTACCGAGGCGTTGATGGGCGTGCTGCGCGGCGAGAAAGCGTCCCGCGTTGAGGACGACGGCCGCCGTCACGGCCATCAGCGGCGGCTCGACGGCTACAGCGTCGTGGATGTGCTCTGGGAACTGACGATTTTCAGGCGCATGTTTCTGGCCGTGATGCAGGAGGCTTCCGGAGCGGTTGCTGAGTCGATCCGCGTCGATGGAAGTAACACGATCCTGGACCTGCTGGATCTCTGCGCGAGAGCCTCGATCGATCAGCACGTCAGCGAAACCGAGCAGGAGCGCGATGCAGCCGCGTCGAGAGCCGGCAGCCTCGAGACTCAGCGCCAGCGATTTCTCGGCACGCTCTCCCATGAGCTTCGCAGCCAGATCCAGCCGATCCTCTTTGGCCTGCAGCGTCTCAAAGACACAGACCCTACTGAGCATCAATTGCGCGCGCTCGAGATGATCGAACGACAGACCCGCCATCAGTCCTTTCTCATCGAGGATCTGCTCGACCTCAATCGAACTCAAATTGGCAAGATCGATCTGAAGCGCTCGCTAGTCGATCTGAGAGAGTGCGTGAGGCACGCCGCGGAGACCAATCAGGCAGAGGTCGGTCTGAAGGCTCTCGAGGTGCGGCTCGAAATGCCTGCGGAGCCAATTTACGCGTTCGTCGACCGCGAACGACTCTGCCAGGTGGCAAACAACTTGATGTCGAATGCGGTCAAGTTCACGCCCAGGGAGGGAACCATCGTCTGGCGCCTGTTTGAGGAGCCAGGATGGCAAGTCATGAGCATTCGCGATAACGGCGTGGGAATAAGAGCCGGTGACCTATTGCACATCTTCGATATCTTTTTCCAGGGTGAGGTGCCTGCCAGCGTGCGCCAGGGAGGGCTCGGCATCGGGCTGCCGGTGGTCAAGAATCTGCTCGAACTGCACGGCGCGACGATCGAAGCTCGTAGCGCCGGCGAGGACGCGGGAGCGGAGTTCATAGTGCGGATTCCGGCTCCAAATCAGTAGCCCACCAAGCAGCAAAAGTTCTCGGACCGGGCCACCGTCAACACAAACAAAACACCAACGAAGAAGGAGAACACCATGGCGGAGTTTAACGAAAAAGCAATGCACGAATTCAACCAGAAACTAATCATCGAGTTTCGTGCCAACGGCGGTAAGGTTCTCAGCGGCCCGTTCGTGAACGCCCCGCTGCTTCTACTGACTACGACCGGCGCGAAAAGCGGCCGTCCCTTTACCACTCCGCTGGTCTACACCAAGGATGGCAATCGTATCGTTATAATCGCGTCGAAGGGCGGAGCACCCAAGCATCCCGCCTGGTTCCACAACCTCAAGGCTCACCCCACGCCGACGATCGAGCTGGGCACCGAACGCTTCCAGGCCAAGGCTGTCATCACCAGCGGCTCCGAGCGCGAGCGCCTGTTCAACGCCCAGGCCACAGCGATGCCCGCCTTTGCCGGCTACCAGAAGAACACCACGCGTCAAATACCGGTCGTCGTTCTGGAGCGAGTATAGTCGACTGAGTAATCGGAAAACCTCATTATAGCGTAGTCGACTTTGGAGTCATCGCGATGGCAGATGCGCTCGATCCCGCGACTATAAGTTGCTACCACGCGCATATCTACTACGACGCCGCCTCGCGCGACACGGCCGCTCGTCTCCGCAAGGCCATCGAGCGCAGCTTCAAGGTCGAGATGGGTCGTTGGCGCGAAGAGCCGGTAGGTCCGCATCCGCAATCGATGTACCAGATGAAATTCGATCCCGGCGAATTCGCCAGAATCGTCCCGTGGCTGATGCTGAACCGCGCCGGACTCAACATCCTGGTGCATCCCGAGACCACTGACGCCTACATCGATCATGCGGTTAACGCGCTATGGCTCGGCGAAAAGCTGAAGCTGCGGCTCGACGTCCTTCGTCCTCAGAAGAGTGGCTAGTGTGATGCGGCACGACTTCTTCGCGGCGTCTTTTCCAGGCGGTTTCGACCCCGCTCAGTAAAAGCGCCGGCGAGATCGGGCGCGGCTTCACCCCTGTCGCGGGTCAGCGATCGAACTGTCGGCTGGTCGGTAGCCGACCCCTGGTGATACAAAGGGCGCCGTCCTCTCTCTCGTCAGGGCAAAGCGATGCGATGCACCAAGTGCAACAAGGAGAATCCGGCGGACGCTTCGTTCTGCGAGGAATGCGGAGCGAAGCTGGAGTTGATTTGCCCAGCCTGCAAAGCATCGGTGAGTCCGGGGGCGCGATTCTGTAAGAAATGTGGGACGGCAATTGGCTCGGCCAGAGCCGATGCCTCCACCACCGTTGCCGCGCCTCAATCGCAGATCAGGATCGCAGCCGACGGCGGTGCGCCTGAAGCGATCGAGGGCGAGCGCAAGACGGTCACCGCGCTGTTCGCCGACATCAAGGGATCGACCGAGATGATGGAGGATCTCGACCCCGAAAAGGCGCGCGCCATCATCGATCCCGCCCTCAAGCTGATGATGGATGCGGTCCATCGCTACGACGGTTACGTCGTGCAGTCCACCGGCGATGGGATCTTCGCGCTGTTCGGCGCTCCACTCGCGCATGAAGACCATCCGCAGCGCGCACTCTATGCCGCGCTCCGGATGCAGGAAGACTTGCGGCGCTATTCGGCAAAAGTCGTCGCCGACGGCGGCACTCCTATGCAATGCCGGCTAGGCATCAACACTGGCGAGGTCGTGGTCCGCTCGATTCAGACCGGCGTCGGTCACGTCGAGTACACACCTATCGGGCATACCACCAACCTGGCGTCGCGGATGCAGACTGCAGCGCCGGTCGGCTCGATCGCGGTGACCGAAGCGACTCGCAAGCTGTGCGAAGGCTACTTCATCCTCAAGCCGCTCGGCGCGACCAAAGTCAAAGGTGTCAGCGAACCGGTAAATGTTTACGAAGTGACGGGGCTTGGACCGCTGCGCACGCGGCTGCAACGCTCAGCAGGTCGCGGCTACACCAAGTTCGTCGGTCGGCAGCGCGAGCTCGACGCGATGAAGGCTGCGGCTGAGCAGGCGAAGGCGGGTCATGGCCAGATCGTCGCCGCGATGGCGGAGCCGGGAGTCGGCAAGTCGCGCCTGCTGTTCGAATTCAAGGCGGTCTCGCAGTCCGGCTGGATGGTGCTGGAGACGTTCTCGGTCTCGCACGGCAAAGCCAGCACCTATCTGCCGGTGATCGACTTGCTGCACTCGTACTTCGGTATCGAGGCCGGCGACGACTCACGCAAGCGGCGCGAAAAGGTCGCGGGGCGGCTCGCAATTCTGGATCCGTCACTGGAAGACGCCCGCCCATACATGTTCGCGCTGTTGGGGATCGTCGAGAGCGCCGAGCACTATCGCTTGCATTGGGAGCAAGGTTTCGATCGTCTGGACGAATATCTGCGCGAACTGCAAAACAAGGACCCGCTCGCACGGATGGACGCGCAGATTCGTAAGCGCCGCACCCTCGACGCGATCAAGCGCATCCTGATCCGCGAGTCGCTCAACCAGCCGCTGATGGTGATCTTCGAGGACCTGCACTGGATCGATGAGGAGACGCAGGCGTTGCTCAACCTGCTCGCCGACTCGATCGGTACCGCGAAGATTCTTTTGCTGGTTAACTATCGGCCCGAATACTCACATGGATGGGGCAACAAGACTTACTATACGCAGTTGCGCCTCGACCCGCTCGGAAAAGAGAGCGCCGACGAGATGCTCCAGTCGTTGCTGGGAGACAGTGCCGAGCTGGAGCCGCTAAAACGTCTGATCATCGAAAAGACCGAGGGCAATCCGTTCTTCATCGAGGAGACGGTGGAGGTGCTGCTGGACGACGGGGCGCTGGTGCGCAATGGAAGCATTAAACTCGTTAAGCCCCTGGCGGAGTTGAAGATTCCGCCGACCGTGCAAGCGATCCTGGCTTCACGTATCGATCGTCTGCCAACCGCGGAAAAGGACCTGCTGCAGACGCTCGCGGTGATCGGAAGGGAATTTGCGTTTGACCTTGTGCAAATCGTGGTCACCAAATCGGAAGACGAACTGAACCGCATGCTGAGTGACCTCCAGCTTGCCGAGTTCATTTACGAACAACCCACGCCCCGCGACGTTGCGTACATCTTCAAGCACGCGCTGACGCAGGAAGTCGCCCACAACTCGGTGCTGGTAGAACGGCGCAAGCTGTTGCACGGACGGATTGGCGCCGCGATTGAAACTCTGGCCGGCAGCCAGATCGACGATCATGTCGCAGAGTTGGCGCACCACTACGGTCGCAGCTCCAACGGCGAAAAGACAATCGAGTACCTGGATCGCGCGGGCCAGCAGGCCATGAGGCGCGGCGCCCTCAAGGAAGCCGAGGTGTATTTGAAGCAGGCGATCGCCGCGCTGAGCGCGACCCCCGAGACCCCCGATCGTATAGAACGCGAATTCAATCTCCAGTACGCGCTTTGGCAGACGCTCTCAGTGACGAGCGGCATCTTCACGGATGAGACTAAGCAAGCGACCGAACGCTTGCGAAAGCTGGGCGAAAAGACTGGTAATCCGAATCATCTCGTAAACGCGTTGACGGCCGGATGGAACTCGGCCTTTGCGCAAGGCGACATGACTGCCCAGCGGCAGATCGCCGAACAATTGATGGACGTTGCTCAGCGCAGCGGGAGTCGCTACGGCCTGACCGTCGCGCATATGACCCTGGGGATGTTCTTTTATTTTCGCGGCGAGTTGGCGGAGGCGATGCAACATCTGCAGGCGGCGATCGCATCATACAACGAGACCGACTTCTCCGGTTCCATTTTGCGCACTCATACCGGTGCTCTGTCGCGGCTCGGCTTGGGGTTGTGGTATTTGGGGAGCCCCGATCAGGCACGAGTGAAAATTCGTGAAGCGATTTCCTCGGCCGACCGCTCGCAGAACTCCGCAGATATGGCGGACGCGCTGTTCACCGCATGCGCTCTTTACACGTACCTTCGCGAACCTGGCAGCGTTCGTGAATTCGCCGAACGCCTGTACACTCTCGCGAGCGAACAGCAACTCGCCGCCTTTTTGGCGCTCGGCTCAGTCTATCGCGGATGGGCGATGGCTGAGCGGGGGCGGACTGACGAAGGCATCGCGCTGATTCGCGCCGGACTGGATTCCTTCCTGTCGCTCGGCCGCCGGTCGGACGCTCAAACGTTGAGGTTGTTGAGTGAGGCGCAGGCGCGCGCGGGTAAACTCGAAGAGGCGCTGGCAACCATCGAGCAAGCCTTGTCCGCGGTTGGAGAGATGCAGATCTATTTGCCTGGGGCGCTGTGGTGGCGGGGCGAGCTGCATCTGCGGCGTGGCGATGAAATCCTGGCGGCCGGCGATTTCCGGGAAACGATCACCGTTGCCCGGCGCATCGGTTCGAAAGCATACGAACTGCGCGCAACCACGTGCCTCGCGCGGCTGCTCGCCAAGCAGGGTCATCCCGATGAGCCGCGCGCGATGCTCGCCGATATCTACGGGCAGTTCACTGAGGGCTTCGACACCGCCGACCTGAAAGACGCCAAAGCGCTGCTCGATCAACTAAGCGGGTAACCGGGTTTGCCCGCGTGAGTTCGATTTGTAGGTCGCAGCCAACGACTGCTCTTCCGCATCCTGCTAGTGTCTCGATTATGCAGTCGCGTGCGCCCGGCTCCCTCACTCGCGCGGAATGGAGTCAACTTCCCAGATTGACTCTCAGAGAGTGAGTATAAATGGCGCGATCGCGATCCGTCTTGTGGCCCGCCAGCCTCCGACCTGCCGCTAAATTTCAATATTGACTCTAGCGTGTCGACTATGTAGTCGAGCGCGACTGGCTATCTTACTCGCGCCGGCCTGATTCAAGTTTCTGTGTTGACTCTCAGAAGAGTGAGTACGAATCCTGCTAGTAACTTCGAACCAGGAGGAAGTTATGAAGAAACTACTAAGTTATGGATTCGCGGCGGCGCTGGTGCTCTTTACGGCTCTTCCCGCTCTCGCCAGAAGCTACGACGTCTGCCTCGGCGCAGGAGATCTCGTGCTCAACGGAGTAGGCGGCTTTGCCGCGGTTGCGCCGGTGTTCCCTGGCGGTACGATCAAGAGCCCCCCTACCGCCGCGGATATCGCGTGCGATTTTAGCAATTCGATCGGGACGTTTTTTGCCAGCGGCGTGCTGGTCGGCGGATTCTCTGCCGCAAGCCCCACCGATGTCGCCTATGTGAACTGGCATTTCCGCATCAACGGCCAGGGCGCCTTTGATACGTCGGGACCGGTCGAGTCGACACCTACCTATCCGCAGACCATTACCGGTTCCACCAATATCTTCGTTGCGCCGTTGTTCGGCACCGCCGCCGTCACCAATCTGGCGGGCAACGCGTTTCGAATCTCAGTGGGCTTTTGATCCCAGCGGACCGCACGCCGAAGTTGCGGTCGAGGTTTTTTGCCGCCGGAGGCGCGCCTGAAACGGGCGCATGACTGAAGTCGAAAGCGGGTTCGCCTTGCCACGCCGGCGCGTGAGCAAGACGAACCCGGGCCGCGCCGCGCGATCAGCGGCGCTCGAACTGCTTGGCGCGCCTCGTTGGTATATCGTTCGATCGCGTAGGGAATTTTCTCCGGAGCCGCACGCATGAAGTGGCCTCTCTGGCCAAACATCGGACCAACGCTCGCCATCTGGAACATCAGCCATTGAATCACTTCGTAACGCGCGCGGATTTCCGACGGCATCAGCTCGCCGGTTTTCTCCGCGAGGTAGAGTAGAATCGCGCCGGACTCGAAGATCGAGATGGGCTTTCCGCCTGGTCCATCGTGATCGATGATCGCGGGCATTTTGTTGTTCGGGCTGAACTTCAGAAATTTGGGCGCGAACTGCTCCCCGCTGCGGATGTCGACCGGGAGGACCCGGTACTCGAGGCCGGTCTCCTCGAGGAAAATCGTGACCTTATGTCCGTTGGGCGTTGGCCAGTAATAGACGTCGATCATTTTGAATGAGAGCCTCCGATGAATGAAAGCCTCCGAAAGATTTCGCGGTAGCCATGGAATCGAATCCGGATTTTCGCTCTCAACTGCGCCGCGCGGCAAGCGGTCGCGGGCCGAGCGCGGTGCCGGGTGCCGGCGCGGCTTGTTTCAATCTGATCACGGCATCGACCAGGCTCTGCAGGTCCTGCCGCGCGGCCGGTACCAATTCGCCGTCGACGAAATGTTCCGGCATCAGATAGACGCTGGCCGGCACCACGATCGCGCCGAACCATGCGAGCACGTCGCGCAGATGCCAATCGACGCCCAGAAAATGATGCTCCGTCGCGCCCATCGCGATGATCCCGACCGGCTTTCCCATCAGCGACTCCAGCGGCAGATGGTCGAGCAGATTTTTGAGCGCGCCGGTGTACGACCCGCGATAGACCGGACTTGCGAGAATCACGCAATCGGCGCCGCGCACGCGCTCGACGATCGAGGCGGTGTCGTCGTGGTACTGCTCGGGTGGCCGGCCGTCCGCGAAGGCGACGCGACAATCCGCGAGGGCGACCAGGTTGACATCCAGATCGCTCGAGGCGACGCGAGCCGCATCGAGCATCGAGCGCGTCGCGGCGTGGAGCCGGCCCGGCGGCGTTACGCTACCAAGAATCGCGACAAGCTTCGTCATGGTTATGCTATGCTCACGTGTCTTGCTATGATTATGCTAATACCCATGTGACCGTGTTCTCGCATAACATGGCTGGTCATTGCCTAGCGTAGCCGATGGCAGGTCTCCGGTGGCGGCGCCGCCGACATCCGCGCGATCGTACCCTGCCGCGTCAGCCTTCCTCACGCGCTGTCAATCTCGATTATCCACTCGCGTGCGACACCCACGTGCCCGTGCTCATGCCCATCGCGGCGGGTCGCTGCCTAGCGGCGCCGGCGGCAGGCCCCAGCGCGGCGGCGTCGCCGACATCCGCGCGATCGGTCCCAGCCGCGTGAGGCGTCCCCACGCGCTGTCAACCTCGATTATCCACGGTGCGATCGCCGCGGTCTCAAGACCGCTCGGCGACGCGTCCGCGGCGACGCGCGGCAGCGACATAATCCACATCGCGGTGCGCGACAGCGACACGCGCATGTGCCAACTGCCGCCTTCCGACACGCGCCGCGCGAGCGCGCGCATCACCCCCAACGCGCCCAGGTAGCCGGTCGTATAATCGTTGACCGCCGCCGGTACCAGCGATGGCTGCTCATCACCAGCGTGCTCGTGCGCCATTCCGGTCACGGTCTGCGCAAGCTGCTCCCATCCGGGGCGCGCGGCCCACGGCCCGTCGTGCCCGTAGCAGTCGATCGAGACCACCACGATGCCGGGCCGCATCTTCGCGAGCGCATCCGGGCTGAAGCCGCGGCGGTCGAACGCGCCGGGACGATAACCTTGCGAAAAAACGTGCGCATCGCGGGAGAGCGATCGCAATTGCGCGAGGTCCTCCGCGCGTTCCAGATCGAGATAGC
>DATDGX010000198.1:0-4115 GCA_036521875.1 Binataceae bacterium (SeqCode) | reverse complement strand
GCTTCGGAACCTATCCGCGAATTTTGGGATACTACGTGCGCGAGCTCGGTCTGCTCACGCTCGAGGACGCGGTGCACAAGATGACCGGCATGGCGGCGGAGCGGATGCGGCTCAAAGACCGCGGCCTGGTGCGCGCCGGTTTCGCCGCCGACTTGACGCTCTTCGATCCCGAAACGGTCGCGTCGTCGGCGAGCGCGCTCACGCCCGCTGAGTCGCCAGTTGGAATCCAACACGTGCTGGTGAACGGGCGCGCAATGGTCGCAGGCGGAAAATGGAGCGGCGACGGCGTGATGGCGGGGCAGTGGCTAACGCGCGGCTAACGCCTGCGCATGAACATGCCTTGAGTTAGGAGCGCGCCGGGAGCGAAGCGCTCGGCGCTCCCAAGATTGAGCGCGCGGTGCTAGCGCTCTTCGTCCTGCATCTTCTGGTCGAGCTCGCGAATCTTCTGCAGCTTCTGATCGGTCGGCTCCTCGTCCTTCTGCTGCGTGGCGACCTGCTTGGCGTGCTCGGTGGGAAGCTCGCCATCGATCTTCTGCAGCGCTTCCTTCGCGAGCCGCCGCACCATCGGACTTTCGTCCTCGGCAACCGTATTGGTGAGGACGGTGGTCGCCTTGTCGCTGCCGATCTCGCCGAGTGCGAACACCGCCGTGCCGCGCGCGCGCTCATCAGTCTGCGTATTCAGGTATTGCACCACCGGCAGGCATCCCTGCGCGTCGCCGATCCGGCCAAGCGCCGACGCAAGATGCAGCTTCACCACCGGCTCGGTTGAGCGCAGGAACAAAAGCTGTGACATCGAGGGCACTGCCTCGTTGGCCTCACGCGCGCCCAGGATATCGATCGCCTTCATCTTGACCCGGATATCCCGATCGGACATCGACTCCACGAGGATCGTGTTAACCTCGGGATCCTGCAGATAGCGGAGCTTGACCAGCTCGCTGACGCGCGCGTTGGGATCAGCGTCCTTGAGGCCGAGCTTGACGTCCTTGATGATCTTGAACGGTGTTTCCTTTTGAGCGCGGCCGACCAAGTCGTCGACCCCGGCGTGGGTGACGCCCTGATGCATCATGGGACTGTTGCTGGTAGCGCTGCCGAGCCCTTCTCCGCCGTATGACTGCGCGCGTGCGGCGATGGGCGCCAGAAGTGTCACCAGGAAGAGGCCGCCCCAAACAACCCCTGCGACAATCATGCGGGATCTGATCATTTCACAGCCCTCCGCGATAAACGAGAATTATTGGCCATGAGCGCGCCCATTGCAAGTAACCCGTTCGCGCGCATCGCCGCGCTGATTGCGGGGCGGCGCGCGCCGCGCGCTTCGCATCGGGCGCAGCGCGTCTCCACAATAGGCGCGCTTGGCAAAAGAGTCTCGCTCAAAAAAATCGCGCTAATCTTCCCGCTTCTCGCGTCATTGGCGCTGCTGGTCGGACCCCTTAGGGCTATCGGCGACTCGGTCGCGCCGCCCGCGAAGAAACATGCGCGCAAAGGGCCCAAGCCCGCGCCCACTCCCAGCGCGCTCCCCGTAGGCGTGAAAGTTCCCGTCTACTCCCCGGGCCCGCTTCCGTTCCACGACGGCGAACGGCTGATCTATCACGCCACCTGGCTCGGTATCCCAGCCGCCGACGCGCGCGTCGAGTTCCACAAGAGCAAGAAAGATCCCGAGGTCTGGGTGGCCGAGGTATGGATCGAGACCAATCGCTTCGCCGATCTTTTCTACCGGATGCGCGACTATATGAAGGAGCGCTTCGACATCGGCTCGCTGCAGACTCGCGACAATTATTTCCGCCAGGATGAAAAAAATCGCGTCAACGAATATGACGCGATCTTTGACCGCGCCAGGGGTCTCGTCACCATGACCAAGCGCAGTCACAAGGGTGTCGAGCGGCACGATTTCATCTCGGCCAATCCGTGGGGTCCCATGTCGGGCGCCGCGATGGCGCTGTCGCAGCATCTGGAGCCCGAACGGAAGCTCGCGTTCGACGTGTTCACCAGCAACAACCGCTACGTGATCGACTTCGCGGTGGGCGAGCGCGTGCGTATCCGCGTGCCGGCGGGAGATTACGACGCGATCCGGCTCACGCCCGAACTGGTCTACCTGAGTAACGAGAAAATCCGGGGCGAGGCGCACGAGACCACGCTGTGGGTATCCGCCGACGCGCGCCATCTGCCGCTTCGAATCGAAGCGGCGGCGTATATCGGCACGGTGCGGGCGGACCTCGTTCAAGTCGACGGCCAGCCAGCGGGAGACCATCCAATCGGTCCAATCGGGAACCAGCCGGTCACCTCGCGATAGGCGCCGCGGCCGCGCGCAGCACGTAGAACGCGGTGATCACTTTGTTGGGTAGATTCGTTTCCCTCGGCCCAGCATGGTCACGTACGTTTCGATCCGCTGCGCTCGCGTCTCCGGCTTCTTCGCGTCTTGAACGCGATGGAGAATCGCATACCGGTTGTGACTGTCAAGTTCATCGAAGTGGCGTCCAGCGCGTGGATTGCGATCGAGGGCGGCCTTGAGATCTCGAGGGACCGTCGCTTTGCTTTGCGGTGCATAGGCGCGCTCCCATCGGCCATCGAGTTTGGCTTGCTCGATCTCCCTCATCCCGGCGGGCCGCATGCGACCGAGCTCGATCAGAGCGAGCGCCCGCTCGCGATTCAACTGGGACCACTTTCCTTTTGGACGGCGAGGCGTGAAGCGGATCAACCAATGGTTGGCGTCGAACTTGTCGAGCTGCCCGTCAATCCAGCCGAGGCAAAGGGCGGCGTCGATCGCTTCCTGCTTTGAGACGCTCCGGATCCCAGACGCTGCCTTTGCAAGCTTCAGCCACACGCCCTTCGACGTGGTTGGCTGGGCTTCAATCCAGGCCTCCCCAGCGGCGGCTGAACCAAAGGCAAGGACAGGCAGATTGGTCTTGGTCTTCGGCAACGCCAGACTCTCCGTCATCAGGGCAGCAACGAGAATCGCACCATGGCTATCCAACGCCAACCCGTGGCATCGCGGCTCTGGCGGTCGCGGCGCCGACTCTGCAATTGTTGGTCATCGACCCTAGGGTGCGCGATGGAGCCATGATCCAATGACAGTGGCCAAGCAAGTGGAGTTTTACTACGACTGCTCGAGTCCGTGGACATATCTGGCGTTCAGCAAGATCGAAGAGCTGGCGCGACGGGTCGGCGCCGAGATCGTCTGGAAGCCGTTTCTGGTCGGCGGCGTGTTCAACACCGTCAATCCCTCGGTGTACGAGTCGCGCCAGAATCCGGTCAAGGTCAAAGCCAAATACTACGGCAAGGACCTGCAGGACTGGGCGCGATTTTACGGCCTTAAGATTGGCAGTCCCACCGTCTTTCCGGTGAATTCGGTCAAGGCGATGCGCGGTGCGTTCGTGGCGCAGGAGCATGGCAAAATCTCGCCGTATTCGCGGCGCGTGTTCGAGAGCTACTGGGGCGAGGACCGCGATATCAGCAAGGACGAGGTGCTGCGCGACATCGTGCGCGCGGTCGGACTGGATGAAAAGGAATACTTCGAAAAGATTTCGTCGGATGAGTACAAGGCCCGGCTGCGCACCAATACCGACGAGCTGATCGCGCGCGGCGGCTTCGGCTCACCGACCATGTTCGTCGAGGGCTCAATGTTCTTCGGCAATGACCGGCTGGCGCTGGTCGAGTGGGCGCTGTCGAAGTGAGTCCCCGGTGACGCGAAGCGCGTCACCAGCCAGCGATGGAAGAAGAGCGGTTCCGCGCGTTCGTCGCGGTGCGGATGAGCGAGGAAGTCGAGGCGGCGATCGCCGCCTTGATCGACGAGCTCTCGAGCCCCAGCGACGGTATCAAGTGGACTGCGCGCGCGAACCTGCATGTCACGCTTAAGTTCCTGGGACCCGCGGTCGAACGCGCGCGGCTCGCGGCGCTCGCCGCGAGTCTCAACGCGCTGGCCGCGGAAACCGCGCCGTTCCAACTGATAGCGCGCGGCGCGGGTGCGTTTCCGAATCTGGGCCGCCCGCGCGCGCTATGGGCGGGGCTTCAGAGCGCGGAGCTGGCCGCGCTCGCGGCCCGCGTCGATGACGTGGCCGCGAGCGCCGGCTTCGCGCGGGAGACGCGCCGCTGGTCGGCGCATCTCACCATCGGCCGAATCC
>DATDGX010000197.1:0-28385 GCA_036521875.1 Binataceae bacterium (SeqCode) | reverse complement strand
GACTTGGCAGCACGCACTCCCGGGCCCGCAATCCGCGGAACGACTCGCGCCGTATATCAAGATGAAGTCACGTGGCCAGAACCGCCGCTGAGGGAATTGCAGACGAAACGCTGGTGTCGGCGATGGCTTCCGGCAAGCAGGACGCATTGCGCACGATCACTCAGCGCTACGGCTACGCGGTGACCGCGGTCGCTGAACGGATTTTGATCGATAAGGGCGACGCCGAGGAAGTTGCGGCCGACGTCCTCTGGCAGGCTTGGCGCGACGCCTCGCGTTTCGACCGGAGCCGCGGCTCGGTGGGCACTTGGCTGATGATGCTTGCGCGGAGCCGTGCGATCGATCGGCTGCGTGCGCGCAAGGCTCGCGAGCAGCCCGACGACGCCGATCCGGTTGATATCGCCTATGCTGCCGGCCCGCTCACGCCGCCGGAGCCCGCGTTGGAGTTGCACACCGCCGAGCGCCGCCGCGAGGTCAAAGTCGCGCTCGCGACGCTCAAAAACGGGGAGCGGGAATTGCTTGACCTCGCGTACTTTTCGGATCTCACCCAATCCGAGATCGCCGAACGCACCGGCCTGGCGCTCGGCACGGTGAAAAGCAGGATGCGCAGCGGGCTCACCCGGCTGCGCGACGCCCTGCGCGGACGCATCGAGTAGCGGGGGCAATGACTCACAAGCAACTCAAGGAACTGGCGGTGCTCAAGGCACTCGATCGGCTCGAAGGCGACGAGGCGCGCGCGCTCGACGCGCATCTGTCGACCGGATGCGCTGAGTGCCAGCGCGAGATCGAAGAATTTCGCGAGGCGCTGGCGGCGATGGCGATGTCAGAGGCCGGCAACGGTTCTGCGGACCGCATCTGGCAGCGTCTCGAGCGCAGGCTGCATGCGGTGCCGGCCGGTCCCGACCTTGGGCCGATCATCACCGTCCGCGCCGAGCGTCCCGCCGAGAGAATCGATGATCGCCCGACGCGCCGTTACTCGCGAATCGGGCTGGTCGCGGCGGTCGGCGCCGCGGCAGCGGCAGTGATCATAGCGGTGGTATTGGCAGCGTCGTATTCCGCGGACGAAATCGCGCGCGTCAAGTCCGACACCAGCGAGCGAATCGCCGCGCTCGACGATCGCATCGAGAGCCTGCGCCAGGATCTCGATTCGGCCGGTGCGAAACTCGCGGTCATCCAGCAAAAGCTCGCGCAGACCAGCGACCTGACGCTCGCGAGCCTCGCACCTGACACGAAAATACTGCGGCTCACGGGGCTGCCGCCCGCGCCGCATTCGAGCGGGCTGCTCGTGCTCAGCGCCAGCCGCGGCTCGGCGGTGCTGCAGGTCGCAGGGCTGCCGCCGGCGCCTGAAGACAAGATCTACGAGGTCTGGTGGATCGGTCAGCAAAACGGTCCGCAACGCGCCGGCGTGTTCTCGTCCGGCGACAAAGGCACTGCCTCGGTTGCGCTGGCGATGCCGCCCGCGAAAGACGTACTGCTCGCGAGCGCGGTGACGCTCGAGCCCCAGGGCGGCACTGACAAGCCGACCGGCTCGATGTACCTGCGTGGCGATTTTCCGCAGCCCGCCCCGGCGCCCGCACCGCGGTCATCCCAAGATTAGTCGCGGCCGAATCCTCCCGGCTCGACGCGCGACTAATCCGACGCTCGCCGCGGCCCGTATATGTAGATGTGAGCAACAATAATTCCGACTTCGACCTGGACCGCTACCTGAGGGTCTCAGGCGCGACCAAGCCCGAGCAGTTCGATTGGAGCGCGCCGCAGCCCGCGCTCAACGACGAAGCGCTCTTCTGCCTCGGCTACATGATGGACGTCGAGTCGCACACTATCGTCTACATGCGCGACCTATTGTCGACTTTGGTGGTGCGCGAGACCGAAGTCACCGCGTTTCTTTCCTGCTGGGCGTACGAAGAATTTTTTCACTCGCTGCTGTTGCGCCGCTTCCTCGCCGCGCAAGGAGTCGCGATCGAAGATCGGCGATTCGCGGAGCTGAGGAGCCGCAGGAGCCTGATCGACCGGACGATTCGGCCGGTCTCGGCGATCTTGTCGCGGCTCACGCGGCACTTCTCGGCGGTACACATGACGTGCGGCGCGATCAACGAACTCTCGACGCTTACCGGCTACCAGTCGCTGATCCGGAGCACCGATCCGGCCGGCGAAAGCGGCGCGCGGCCTTCGCTGCTCACGGTGATGCTCGAGCGAATCATCAAGGACGAGCGCCGCCACTTCGCCTTTTATTTCAACCAGGCGCGGCGCCGCTTGCGCGCGCCGGCTGCGCAGAAGCTGACCGCATTCCTGCTCCGCCGCTTCTGGACGCCGGTCGGAACTTCAGTGCGTGGCGATGACGCGATGCGCCGCGTGTGCCGGTTTCTGTTTCCCTCGGAGAGCGGGATCGCGCGGATGACGGAGCTCGATGCGACCATCGCCCGTCTGCCGGGCCTCGGATGGTTCGATCTGGGTGCGCGCTACTGCGAACGCGTGTAGTCGTGCACGCACGTCGCGCCCGGCGGCTCGTGCGCGACGCTCTCCTCCCCCACCTAAGCCGCAGCTCACTCGCCGCACACCGGTTCGTATGCGGCTTGCCGATTCGCGCGCGTGACTGGTATGTGGAACTTCGCGGGCAGCCACGCCGCGATGCGAGGGCGCCATGTTCAGAGGTATCGATCATTTCGTGGTCGCGGTGCGCGATCTGGATGCCGCGATCGCGAGCTTCACGCAGGCCGGATTTTCCGTGGCGCGGGGAGGCCGCCACAATATCGGCACCGAAAATGCGCTGTTCGCTTTCGCGGACAGCTCGTACGTCGAGCTGATCGCGTTTCTGAATCCGGCCAGCGGACATCCCTGGCAACGCGCGCTCGAGCACGGCGGCGGAGTTGTCGACTTCTGCATGCAGACCGATGACCTCGCGGCCGACATCGAAGCACTGCGCCGCGCCGGCGCGAAGATTAACGATCCGTCCGCGATGACGCGCCGACGGCCTGACGGATACGTCGTGAGCTGGGTGCTCGGGATTCCCGCGCCGCCGTTCAACGGCCAGGTGCCATTCCTCATCAAGGACGAGACGCCGCGCGACGAACGCATGCCGCACGAGCGGACGCATCGCAATGGCGTCACCGGCATTCAGTCGATCACGATCGCGGTCGACGACCCGGGCGCCACCAGCGTCTACTACGCGCGCGTACTTGGAAGGCCGGGTGTTCCGCTACAACGTCCCGACCTCGACGCAGCCGGCGTCGCATTCGCGATCGGGCCGCATCAGTTGCAGCTGGTCGCGCCGAAAAGCGCGGAAGGCGCACTCGCCGAGTGGATTCGCGCGCGCGGCCAATCGCCCTATGAAGTGAAACTCAAAGCGGCAGGTGGCGCTCCTCAGCTCGATCCAGCGCTCCTGCAAGGCGCCCGAATCTCGATCGCGTGAGGTGATTGCATGGCAAGCGGTCGGATAAGTTTTGGATTCACGATTCCGCAACGCGGCGTGTTCTTTGGAATCGCGACCTGGCCGGAGATGATCGCGATGGCGCGCGAGGCGGACCGCAATGCGCTGTTCGATTCAGTCTGGGTCGGCGACAGCGTGATGGCAAAGCCGCGCCCCGAATCGATTGCACTACTGGGCGCGCTCGCCGCGGCGACCGAACGCGTGAGGCTCGGCGTCGGATGCATGGCGAGCTTCCCGATTCGCGATCCGATCGTGTTCGCGTACCAATGGGCGACGCTCGATTTGATTTCCAACGGGCGGATGCAGCTTGCCGCGTGCACCGGGATTGTCGCTGGCGGCGTGAGCGCCAAGGAAGGCGGAGCCTGGGGAATCAGCGACGGTCAGCGCGGCAATCGGATGGCGGAGAATATCGCGATTTGCCGCCGGCTGTGGAGCGAAGACCACGTCACGTTTGATGGCAAGTACCGCTCCTTCAAGGACGTCACGATTCAGCCGCGGCCAGTGCAACAGCCGTGTCCGATTTGGATCGCGGCAAACCCGCTCGGGTCGAACGTCGACAAACCGATCCATCGCGTCGCGCAGATTGCGGACGGTTGGATGACAGTGCAGCTGGTGCCGAAGATGTTCGCGTCGAACTGGTCGAAGCTGAAAGTATTTCTCGAGCAGGAGGGCAGGGATCCCGCCAGCTTCCCGAACATCGAGTACCACAACATCAATATCAACCAGGACCGCGCGGCTGCGCTCGCGGAGTCGAAGCGATTTCTCGACGAGTACTACGGTCCCGTGTTCGCACCGGGGATGGTCGAGGCGTGGACCGCCGCGGGAACGCCCGCTGAATGCGCTGAACATCTGAACGGTCTGGTGCGCGATGGCGCCAAGGCGATCACGTTCCGAATCACATCGTGGGATCAGAAGAGACAATTCGATCGCCTCGTGAACGAAGTGCTCCCGCGGGTGAATGGCTAGCGGCGAGACTCGCAGCGCCAAGCGGCGACACATAGTAAGATTCGTGGCGAATGGCGTCGGCGAACAATATCCCGCGCATCGTGATCGGCGCGACTGGCAGCGGCGTCGGCAAGACCACCGTAACGGTCGGGCTCATCGCGGCGTTGCGCGCGCGCGGGCTCAAAGTCGCAGGCTTCAAATGCGGCCCCGATTATCTTGATCCCACGTATCACGAGCGCGTGCTTGGAAAGCCGTCGCAAAATCTCGACGGATGGATGATGGGGCGCGAGGCGGTGCTCGCGACGTTCGCGCGCGCCTCCGCGGACGCCGATGTCGCGGTTGTCGAGGGGATGATGGGCGTGTTCGACTCCGCGACGCCCACCGGCGAGGAAGGCTCGACTGCCGAGATTGCGAAGTGGCTCGCCGCACCGGTGCTGGTAGTTGCCGACGCATCGGGAATCGCACGGACGATCGGAGCGATTGCGGCGGGCTTTGCGCGCTTCGATCCGGCGCTGCGCGTCGCGGGACTCATCTGCAATCGCGTCGGCGGCCGCGGGCATCTCGATCTGCTGCGTGACGCGCATCCCGAAGTCCCCATCGTCGGCGGATTTCCCGGACGCCCGGAACTCGCATTTCCGGAGCGGCACCTGGGACTCAGGAGCGCCGACCGCGACGCGGTTCCCGAGCGGTTGTTCGAAGCATGGGGACGCCTCGCCGCCGAATGGCTGGACCTCGAATCGATACTCGCAATCGCCGGCGCCGCGCCGCCGGTCGCATTCGACGAGCAAGGCTCGGACGACGCACCGAAACGCTCGCGCGCGCGGCCAATGCGATGCCGTATCGGCGTCGCATACGATGACGCATTTCATTTCTACTATGAAGACAACTTGCGGCGCCTCGAGACGCTCGGCGCCGAGCTGGTGAAATTCGCACCGAGCCGCGACAGCAAGCTGCCGGACGTCGACGGCCTGTACTTCGGCGGCGGCTATCCCGAGGCGGTCGCGCGCGAACTCTCGTCGAATGCCGCGATGCTCGCCGCGATTCGTGACTTCGCGGCGCGCGGCGCCCCGATTTATGCGGAATGCGGCGGCTTGATGTACTTGAGTGATGGGATCAGAACTCTCGACGGGAAAATGTGGCCGATGGCGGGGCTGGTTCCCGGCGTCGCCGCGATGTCAGACCGGCTGCAGGCACTGGGCTACGTCGAAATTGAAACTAGCACTGATACGATCCTGGGACCGGCGGGGTTGCGTTTTCGCGGGCATCAGTTCCGCTATTCGATACTCGAGCCGAGCGGCGTCGAAGTCGAGCACGCGTATAACGTCACACCGCGATGGGGCGGCGCGGCGTTCACGGAAGGCTACCGTGTGAACACTCTGCTCGCGACTTACGTGCACGCACACTGGGCCTCGAACCCTGAGGCCGCCGAAAATTTCGTACGCTCATGCCAGAACTCGCGCGCACGCTGATGATCCAGGGCACCGCGTCGGCGGTGGGGAAGAGCCTGATGGTGGCCGCGCTGTGCCGGATTTTTCGCCGCGACGGAATTCGCGTCGCGCCGTTCAAGGCTCAGAACATGGCGCTTAACTCGTTCGTCACCAGCGACGGCCTCGAGATTGGACGCGCGCAAGCCGTGCAGGCGGAAGCGGCCGGCATCGAGCCCGCAGTGGAGATGAATCCTATCCTGCTGAAGCCCGAGCCCGGGATGCGCTCGCAGGTCGTCGTGATGGGCAAGTCGCGCGGCAGCATGACGTGGCCGGAATACAGCCGTCTCAAACCCGAGATGCGCGATGTGATCGCGCGCTCGCTGCAAACGCTTCGCGAGAAGTACCAACTGGTAGTGATCGAAGGTGCGGGGAGTCCCGCGGAAATTAATCTGACCTCCGACGACATCGTGAATATGCACGTGGCACGAATCGCCGACGCGCCAGTTGTGCTGGTCGGCGACATCGACCGCGGCGGCGTCTTCGCGCAGCTCGTCGGCACCATGGAGCTGCTGGCGCCGGCGGACCGCGCGCGCATCGCGGGATTTATCATCAACAAGTTTCGCGGCGAGAAATCTCTGCTCGCGCCGGGGCTGGATTTTCTCGCGGCGAGGTTTGGGGTTCCGGTGTTGGGCGTGGTTGACCAGGTTGACAAACTGCGCATCGCCGACGAGGATTCGGTCGCCCTCGACGACCGGCCGCGACGACGTCGTCGGCTCCAGGAGCCGCCGTCGTCATCTATCGACATCGCCGTGATCAGGCTCCCGAGCATCGCGAACTTCGACGATTTTGTCGCCCTCGAACACGAGCCAGACGTGACACTTCGCTTTATCTTCGATGTCGGCGAGGTCAGGCGCGCGGACTTGCTGGTGATTCCCGGGTCGAAGAGTACGGTGAGCGACCTCAAGTGGCTCAGGCGCGAGTTCTTCGTCGAGGAAATCGTGGAGCGCGCGTTTCACAACCGGCCGATTTTGGGAATCTGCGGCGGATGCCAGATGCTCGGCGAGTGGATCGAAGACCCCGAACGGGTCGAGTCGAAGCATCGCCGCACCGAGGGAATCTGCCTGTTGCCAATCACTACCCGATTCGAGCGCGGCAAGCTCACCGCGCAAGTCAAGGCGCGCGTCGCATCGCCCACGTTCTTCGGAACCGCGGAGGAAGCTGGCGAGATCTCCGGCTACGAAATACACATGGGCCGCGTCGAGCGCGACGACATCGCGACGGCGCCATTTCAGATCGTCGCTCGAAACGGCGAGCCCTGCACCGCCGCCGACGGCGCAATCAGCCTCGACGATGTCACGGTAGGAACCATGATTCACGGATTGTTCGAGAACGACGCGCTCCGCGCCGCGATGTTGCGCACGCTGCGCAAGCGCAAAGGCATCCGCGCCGCGGGTGGTCCGGGCGCGATCGCGTCGCGCGAGGCGGAATACGATCGACTCGCCGCGGCGGTGCGCGAGCAGGTGGATCTCGCGGCGCTCCAGCGAATCGCCGGACTCATCTGAGCGCGCGGACTTTCCTGGCGCGCCGCCATCAAGACATCGCCGCGCGGAACGACTAACATCATTTCTTATGAAGACCGCCAAAGCCGGCGACGAGCAAAAAACCGTTGCGGAATTTCCCGCCGCGCCGCTGACGCTCGAAGGCTTCGCCGTCCTTCATCAGATGTTTCGCGTGCGCCGCGCACCGTGGCGGGCACTCGAGCAGTCCCAGCGCACGCGAATCGTGACGGAGGCCACGCGGCTGTTCGACGAACTCGGCCGCCGCGAGGACGGCGAGACGGCGTTGTTTTCCGCGCTCGGCCACAAGAGCGACTTGCTGCTCGTCCATTTCCGACGGAGCCTCGACGAACTCAACCAGGCCGAACTCGCGATCTCCTCGCTCGGCCTCGGCGACTACCTGGAGCAGACGACCTCTTATCTCTCGGTGATCGAAATCGGACTCTACGAAGCGACCGTGGCGCTCTACGAGCGGCTTGCGAAAGACGGCGTGCTCCCGCGCTCGCCGGAATTCCAGAGCGCGGTCGCAGCAGAGCTCGCGCAGCAGCGCAGCAAGCTCGCGCCGCGCCTCTATCCGCGAATCCCCGAGCGCCGCTACCTCTGCTTCTATCCGATGGACAAGAAGCGCGACGGCGATGACAACTGGTACCGAATTCCCATCGCGGAGCGCAGGCGCCTGATGCACGAGCACGGCCTGGTCGGGCGCCGCTTCGCCGGCGAGGTGACGCAGATAATTTCCGGGTCGATCGGCTTCGACGATTGGGAATGGGGCGTGGATCTTTTCGCCGACGATCCGATTGTGTTCAAGCGGCTGGTCTACGAGATGCGCTTCGATGAGGCGAGCGCAGCGTATGCGAAGTTTGGCGCATTCTACGTCGGGCTTCGAATCGGGCCGGCCGACCTCGGCAAGGTTCTCGGCGGCTGAGCGCTGGCTGTACCGCGGCGACGTGACCGCGCGCGCCGACATTTAATTTTTTGCTTGCTGGCCGCCTGGCTTCCTGCAGCCCGCATCGCTTTTTCGCGCTTGCTCCCATCAGCCTTTTCTGATTTAGCGAGCGAGGACGGATCACCAGGAGGCGCGCGCGATGATCACGCAGGGCGACGACTATCCGCTACATCAGACCCCCGAGCCGGTTCAGCAGGTTTTCACCAGCGATCGAAATTTTTACGATCGGTTCTTTTTCAACGGCTACTTCCGCGAGGGCGAGCCGTACTTCGCCGCCGCGATGGGCATCTACCCGAACGTCGGAATAATCGACGCGGCATTCAGCGTGGTGGCCGATGGCGTGCAGCATTGCGTGCGCGCGTCGCGGGTGCTGGGCGCGGACCGCCTCGACACACAAGCCGGACCGGTGTCGATCGAAGTGGTGCGCCCGATGCGCGCGCTCCGGGTGCGCGTCGATCACGCCGAGGTCAAGGCGGACCTGGTGTTCGAGGCGCGTGCGCTGCCGATCGAAGAGCCGCGTTTCATGCGACGCACGGGGCCGCGGCTGACGTTTGACCTCACCCGCTTCACCCAGCACGGCGGCTACAGCGGAAGCCTCACGGTGGGCGGGCGCACCTACGACGCGAGTCCGTCGCGAGTGTGGGGCTCGCGCGATCGCTCCTGGGGGGTGCGCGGAATTGGTCCGCAGGATCCGGCGGGAGTGCCCGCGCCCGCGATGCCGCAATTTTTCTGGCTCTGGTCGCCGACCAACTTCGAAGATTTCTGCACGCACTTCGACGTGAATGAAAATGCGGACGGCTCGCGATGGCATCAGTTCGGAGCGGTGACGTTCGCCGAACCGGCGGCGCCGCTCGAGCTGGCCACCGCGGTCGACTGGAAAGTCGACTACGCACCGGGCACCCGCCACGCAAAGCGCGCCGAGGTCATTATCCGCACCGCGACCGGCGAGCATCGCGTGGAACTCAGCACGCTCTACAACTTCTACATGCAGGGAATCGGCTACGGGCATCCGAAGTGGGGACACGGGCATTACGTGGGCGCGGACGTCTCGGCGTATGATTCATTCAAAACCGCCGGCGTCAACGAGCGCGACCCGCTGTATCAGCATATCCAGGCCGTGTGCCGCGCGAAGTGCGGCGGCCGGGAGGGGATGGGAATCCTGGAGATGGCGATCTACGGACCGCACGCGGCGAGCGGCTTCAAAGAATTTCTGGATATGCATCCGTGACGCGCGCCAGGGTGACTTGATCCAAGCCTGGCGAAACCCACCCGGGTTTCGCGCTTCCCTTTCGGCTAGGATGCGCGCTTCGCGCTGTTAAAACTTTTTGCGCGCGCTTAGCGGCGGAGCTTGCTGACCAGGCGGCCGACGATGCCGGGCTTGGGCTCGGGCGGCGGCGGCAATTCCTTGCCTGCCTTGAGCGCGGTGAAAATTGCCTCGACCTCGCCGTCGAGCGGGAAGCGATGCGTAGTCGCCTTGGAGAAGATCAGCCGGCCGTCGGCGATGACGTCGAACTGTCCGCTGCTGCCGGGTGTTATCTCGGTGTTTTCACCGAAGCTGGATTCGAGCGAGGCGGCCAAACTGGCCGCATGCGGTTTGTAGCCTCAAGCCGCGCAGTAAAGAATTTCGGTAGCCATACTCAGAGAGTAGTCGTTTCAGGAATGGCACTCAAACCCGCGTGGCGCTACATGCGAAGGGCGGCGACATCGTCGAGATATGCCGAGTCGGGGTGCGAAGTGCGACCGCAGCCGCGATCCTCACCGGGTTGGGCTTCGAGCAGGTGTGGAATCCGAAGGGCGGCATGATCGAATGGAAGGACGCGCAGCTTCCGGTCGAGCGAGGATCCTGATCAGCAGGCGGCCGGAGTCCCATTCGGCAAGCCTGCGCTCAGGATGCCGTCGCTTCATTCAATGACCCCGTTTGGGCGACAGCGGTTTCGCTTCGTTCCCGGACCGGGCGAAATGGTGAAATTGCGGGGGGTGCTAAAATAGACTAAATTAGTGTTGCGGTACATTTTAGGATTACGCACAAATGCCCACATCGACCGCCGTTGCGAAGACTTCTGAACTGGCTGCTCATGCCAGGGCCGGGCTCCGGGCGTTCTTTCGAATCGCGGAGTTGTGGAACTTGAGCATCGCCGAGCAGATGACGCTGCTGGGACTCACTTCCCGCTCCACCTTCTTCAAATGGAAAAAGAGCCCGGCGAGTGCGAGCCCGGCGCGCGACACCCTCGAGCGAATCTCGTATCTCCTCGGAATCTACAAAGACCTGCAGATCCTGATCCCCGATGCGGGCGCGGCGGACGCGTGGATCAGGCGGCCGAATTCCGCGCCGATTTTCGGCGGACGATCGGCGCTTGCGCGGATGCTGTCGGGCAACGTGAGCGACCTCTATATCGTGCGCCGCTACCTGGACGCTCAGCGCGGCGGCTGGGCATGAAAATTCCGCGGCGGCGGATTACCTGGCGGCCGTCGCGCCGAATAGTTCCCAGCCGCTATCCCACGGTGCGTCTGTTCGAGCGCGTCGCGCCGCCCACGGAGTTCGAGGCGCTGGCGGAGCTCGAATCGATGACCAACGATCGGCTGCGCGACGAGCGCGGCGAGATCGCGCTGGTGCCCCGCGAGGAGCGGCCACGAGGAGTGAATGCGAGCGTGATCATGGCGCCCTTCACGCATCTGAATCCCGAAGGGAGCAGGTTCAGCGACGGCACTTACGGGGTCTGCTACGTGGCGCACGATCTGGAGACCGCGATCGAGGAAACCCGGCACCATCGCGCGAGGTTCATGCGTGCGACCCGGGAACCGCCGATGGAGCTGGAGATGCGCGTGTACCTGGTCGACCTCGATGCGGAGCTTCACGACTTACGCGGCCGGCGGCGCGCGATACGCGCGGTACACAGCGCCGAAAATTACGCCGCCGCTCAACGCCTCGCGCGGCGGCTTCGGTCCGCCGGCTCGGCCGGCATCGCGTATCCAAGCGTGCGACGGCCCGGCGGCGAGTGCGCGGCGGTGTTTACGCCCTCGGCCTTATCGAACTGCCGGCAGGAGCGCCACCTTTCTTACGTCTGGGACGGTGAACAGGTGAGCCGTATCTATCGAAAGACAGAGGTACGTTTGCGAAGAAAAGAAGTGCGGCTGGCGAATCGCGCACGGCGCCGCTGAGCGCTATTGCCGTCTACGAACACTGCGGCGGCGACCACCGAGGACCAGAGGCCGTCGCGGTTCGCCGCTTCAACTGATCTTCGTTCCCGGATTAGACTAACTCGCCACCGAACTGCGACGACGAGTTGGAGAGACGGGCAGGACTAGTTTCAAGTTCCGAGCAGTGTCATGCCCATTGCTTTTCCGGCTTTGATGAGGTCCTCGTCCAGAGTGGCGAGCGGTAGTCTCCGGCGCTGCGCGAGTTCCAGATAGGCGGCGTCGTACAAGGTGAGCCGGTAGCGTTCAGCCAGCCCGGCCGTGGCCGTCCATGCCTGGTCAGCGGTTTCCGTATCCAACGTGACGGGCAGGCCGCGCAGAAAGCCCGCAAGGCGATGCCGGCGTCTGCCGTCAAGTCGCCGCCTGCGTTCGGCCATCAGGAGCCCGTTCAAGGCTTCCAGAGGCCACAGGGAAGGGG
This sequence comes from Binataceae bacterium (SeqCode), assembly GCA_036521875.1. Lineage (GTDB taxonomy): Bacteria > Desulfobacterota > Binatia > Binatales > Binataceae > DATDGX01. The sequence continues at coordinate 16,474 of DATDGX010000197.1, read as the reverse complement.
CGACCGCGCCGGTTTCTGCGACGCGGTCGAGAAGGTCCATGATCGGCTGGGTGTGCTCGTCCTCGAAGCACCAGGCGAGCGCGACGGAATTGTCAACGACGAATCTCACGGACGCCCTTGATTTATGAGGTCTTTGATTTTGAGGCCCCGGAGCATGACTCCCTTGCTGGCTTCGCGTAGACCGGCGGCGGCGCGCGCTGCCTTCTTGCGGTCGAATCCGGGCTCCGCCGGCACGAGCCGCGCAACCGCTTTCCCGCGGCGAGTTATTACGATCTCCGCGCCGTGCTCAACCTGCTCGAGGAGGGCGCTCAATTTGTTCTTTGCTTCAAACGATCCGATTTCACGCATGAGAGTCTCCAGCTAGCTCACCAGCTAGCTTAGCATGGCGATCAGCAAAACGCCAAAATAAAAAAGCGCGGCGCTGAATCGCCATGCCGACGGCCTGGCATCGCGACAACCGCTGAGCGCTATCTGCCGTTGGTTGGGAGGTCTACGAATACTGCGGCGGCGACTACCGAGGACCACAGGCCGTCGCGATCGCCGATCGCGGATTGCGTCACGTTGCGGGTAGTGACGATTTTGTCGGACACCCGCCATAGGTCCTTGCGCTCGTCGTAGCTGAGGTTGGGATCGAAATCGACGCCGAGGATCGTCGCGAGCATCATCGCGGCCAGGTCCTCGGCGTAATCGCCCGCCTTCTGATCGGTCTCGCCGAAGCTGTGATGCTCGGAGAGGTATCCATAGTTGGCGGTGTTGGCGGGAATCGCGACGCCGACCGACGACGCGATCAGCCGATGCGGCTCGTTGCTCGCGTTGTCGCTCATCACCGCGAAGACAATCTGGCCGGCGGTGAGGTACTTGAGGCCTTCCTGCTGGCTGACGAGTTTGCAGTAGGGCGGGAAGATCGATTTGACGCGGACCAGGTTGAACTCCGCGATTCCGGCGGAGCGCAAGGCGAGCTCGAAGGAGGTGAGTTTTTCGCGATGCCTGCCGACGCCCTTGGTCAGGAATACGCCTTTCGGAATCGGCCCCATCTTTTTTTCTCCGATTTACCTAAATAGCTCGTGACGGCTGCATCGACGATCGTACGCCTGGTTCACATGCGGCACGTGGTGCCCGAACCGCTCACCGTATTATATCAATCCGCGGGTAAACGCCACGTTAAAGCGTGTTGACCGGTTGGTACTCGCCGAACACGCGGCGCATCGCATCCGCGATCTCGCCCAGCGTGCACCACGAGCGTACCGCGCCGACGATCGCGGGCATCAGGTTGCCGCCGTCGCGCGCGGCCGCTTCGACGCGTGCGAGCGCGGCGGCGGCTGCGGCGCTATCGCGCCCGGCACGCACCCGCGCGACATTCTTTTTTTGCTTCTCTTCGAGCTCGGGCTTGACCTTCAGAATATCCGCGGGCGGCGCGTCGCCGGCGGTGAACTGGTTGACCCCGACGATGATCCGCTCTTTGGTCTCGATCTCGCGCTGGTAAATGAATGCGGCGTTCTGGATCTCGCGCTGCAAGTAGCCGCGCTCGATAGCCGCGACGGCGCCGCCGAAATCGTCGATCTTCGAGAGGTACTCCTGCGCTTTCTTTTCGAGCTCGCGCGTCATGCTCTCGAGAAACCAGGAACCGCCGAGCGGATCGACGGTGTCCGCGACGTCGGACTCGTACGCGATTACCTGCTGAGTGCGGAGCGCGAGCAGCGCGGAGGCTTCGGTCGGCAGCGCCAGCGCCTCGTCGCGGGAGTTGGTGTGGAGCGATTGCGCGCCACCGAGCACGGCGGCGAGCGCCTGCAGCGTCACCCGCACGACATTGTTGTCGACCTGCTGCGCGGTAAGAGTCGCGCCCGCGGTCTGCGCGTGGAAGCGCATCATCATCGAGCGCTCGTCCTTGGCGCTGAAACGCTCTTTCATGATTCGCGCCCACAGCCGGCGCGCGGCGCGGAACTTCGCGATCTCCTCAAAGAAATTATTGTGCACGTTGAAAAAGAACGAGAGGCGGCTCGCGAACGAATCGATCTCGAGGCCCGCCTTAATCGCCGCTTCGACGTACGCGATCCCGTCGGCGAGCGTGAACGCGAGCTCTTGCGCGGCGGTCGAGCCGGCCTCGCGGATGTGGTAGCCGGAAATCGAAATCGTGTTCCAGTTGGGAACTTCCTTGCTCGCGAAGCTGAAGATGTCAGTGATGATGCGCATCGAGCCGCGCGGCGGATATATATATGTCCCGCGCGCGACGTACTCCTTCAGGATGTCGTTTTGGATGGTGCCGTTGACCTGATCCCATTTGACGCCGCGCCGCTCCGCGACCACCAGGTAGAGCGCGAGCAGAATCGACGCGGTCGCGTTGATCGTCATCGAGGTGGAAATTTTGTCGAGCGGCAGGCCGTCGAGCATCGTTTCCATGTCGGCGAGCGAGCAGATCGAAACTCCGACCCGCCCGACCTCGCCGGCGGCGAGCGGATGGTCGGCGTCGCGGCCCATCTGGGTCGGCAAATCGAACGCGACCGAGAGCCCGGTCTGTCCCTGCTCGAAAAGATAACGGTAGCGGCGGTTCGATTCCTCGGCGGTGCCGAAGCCCGCGTACTGGCGCATCGTCCACAACCGCCCGCGGTAGAGGGTCGGCTGCACGCCGCGGGTGAACGGGTACTCGCCGGGGAATCCGAGTTCGCTCAGGTAGTCGCTGCCGTCATAGTCTTGGGGATCGTACTCGCGCTTGACCTCGATCCCGGAGCTGGTGGCGAAGCGCTTTTTGCGCTCGCCGCCGCGCTTGAGCGTGGGGTTGAGCTTGCGCTCCTCCCACGATTTGCGCGCGTCACTCAGGGCGCGGTGGTCATCATTTATGGTTCGATCGCGGGGCATCGTCGCTCGCCTCAATTACTCGATTACGACCATCAACTCGCCCTTCTCTACAGTCTGGCCCGCGGCCACCTTGACCTCAACGACCTTGCCATCCTTGGGCGACTTAACTTCATTTTCCATTTTCATCGCTTCGAGCACGAGGACGCCCTGATCGCGCTTGACCAGGTCGCCGGCGACGACCAGGACGTTGACGACGCGGCCGGGCATGGCCGCCTTCATCTCGACGCGGCCGCTGACCTCGCGGCGGCGCGCGCCCGCTCTGAGAGCGCGGCGCGCGGCGTCGACCAGCACCAGGCGGGTCGCGCCGGCGCGCGAGGCGACCACGATTTCCTCGCCGTCGCGGACCACGTCGAAGTCGAACGATCGCTCGCCGAGGATCACGGAGAACGACGCGGGACCGACCTGGCGCAAGTCGGCTTCGAAGCGGCGCTCGCCAAGGCGGATCGCGAACGACTCGGCCGAGAGCTCCTCGACCTCGATCTCATGCTCCGCGCCTTCCAGCGTCGCGACGTAGCGCATCACGGCTGGGCTATCTCCGCAGCGCGTCGAGGCGGCCGACGGTGCGCCACGCCGACGCGCGTGGCGCGTTCGCGGATTGAGCGGACTGGCCGGACTGGTTGCTCTGTCCGGCTCCATTTGCGCTCGCGTGATTGAGGCTCCGATGCGCCGCGACGGCGGCGAGCAGAACCGCCGCCAGATGTTCTTGATCGGGCGCGCTTGAATTTGCGCCGGGATGGTACTCCTGCTCGATGAAGTGCGTATCGTAATCGCCCTTCAGGAAGCGCGGATGATTCATGAGCCAGCGATGGAACGGGAGATTGGTGCGCAGGTCGCCGGAAATTACGAACTCACCGAGTGCGCGGCGCATCCGATCGATCGCCTGATCGCGATCGGCGCCCCACGCCGCCAGTTTCGAAATCATCGGGTCGTAGAAAACCGGGACCTCCGCGCCAGGATAAACGCCCGCGTCGTTGCGGACGCCGGGTCCGCTGGGAAAACGCAGCGTCTCGATGCGGCCGGGAGCGGGAACGAAGCCGGCCTCTGAATCCTCAGCATAGATGCGGCATTCCAGCGCCCATCCGCGCTGCGCGAGGTCCTTCTGCTTGAACTTGAGCTTCGCGCCGGCCGCGATCTCGATTTGCGCACGCACCAGATCGATGCCGGTCACCATTTCGGTCACCGGATGCTCGACCTGGATGCGCGTGTTCATTTCCATGAAGTAAAAGTTGCGCTTCGCGTCGGCGAGAAATTCGATGGTGCCGGCGTTGACGTAGCCGACCGCCTTGGCCGCTTTGACCGCAACCTCGCCCATCGCGCGGCGCATCTCGGGAGTGACGAACGGCGACGGCGACTCCTCGACGACCTTCTGATGGCGGCGCTGCACCGAGCATTCGCGCTCGAAGAGATGAACCACGTTGCCATGCGCGTCGGCGAGGACCTGGACTTCGATATGACGCGGGCGGTCGAGAAATTTCTCGACGTAGAAGCGGCCGTCGCCGAACGACGATTTCGCTTCGCTCTGAACCATGCGGACGATCGAGCCGAGATCCTTTTCGCTCTCGACCAGCCGGAGACCCTTGCCGCCGCCGCCGGCGGCCGCTTTCACCATTATTGGGAATCCGATTTTGCGCGCGGTCGCGCGGACCTCGTCCTCGGTCTCGAGCGTTCCGGGCGAGCCGGGTACCACCGCCACTGCGGCCGCGGCCATCAGCTTGCGCGCCTCGACCTTGTCGCCCATCTTTTCGATCGCGTCGGGGGAGGGACCGATCCAGGTGAGCCCGGCGGCCTGCACGGCGCGCGCGAACTTCGCGTTCTCGGAAAAGAATCCGTAGCCGGGATGGACCGCGTCGGCGCCGGTACGCTTCGCGGCCTCAAGGATGCGATCAGTTTTCAGATAACTCTCGGCGGCGGGCGCGGGGCCGACCATCACGGCGAAGTCGGCCTCGCGCACGTGCAGCGCCGCGCGATCGACCTCCGAATACACGGCGACCGATTCGATTCCCAGCTCGCGGCAGGCGCGGATGACCCGCACCGCGATCTCGCCGCGGTTGGCGATTAGCACACGCTTGAACATCACAACGGGATATTGCCGTGCTTGCGCGGCGGATTCTTCTCGCGCTTGTTCTCGAGGGCCTTGAGCGCGCTGATAATCCGGGGCCGCGTGTCGCGCGGCATGATGACCTCGTCGATATAGCCGAGTTCGGCGGCCTTGAAGGGATTGGCAAAAGTCCGGCGGTAGTCGTCCGCGAGGCGGGTGCGTTCCGCGACCGCGTCTTTGGCGTTGAGGATCTCGTTGCGGAACACGATGTTGATCGCCTGCTCGGGGCCCATCACGGCGATCTCGGCGGTCGGATAGGCGAAGTTGAAATCGCCGCGGATATGCTTCGACGACATCACGTCGTAAGCGCCGCCGTAGGCCTTGCGCGTGATCACGGTGACCTTGGGAACGGTCGCCTCGCAAAACGCGTAGAGGAGCTTCGCGCCGTGGCGGATGATACCGCTGAACTCCTGCTGGGTGCCGGGCAGGAAGCCGGGCACGTCGACGAAGGTGACCAGCGGTATATTGAACGCGTCGCAAAAGCGCACGAAGCGCGCGGCTTTCACCGACGCGTCAATGTCGAGGCTGCCGGCGAGGAAGGCCGGCTGGTTCGCGACCACGCCGACGGAGTGGCCGCCGAAGCGCGCGAAGCCGATCAAGATGTTGCGCGCGAAGTCCTTCTGCACCTCCATGAAATGGCCGTCGTCGACGACGTGCTTGATGACCTCGCCCATGTCGTAGGGGCGGTTGGGGTTCTCGGGGACGATCGAATCGAGCGCGGCGTCGCGGCGGACGGGATCGTCGGCGCTCGGCACGAACGGCGGGTCGTCGACATTGTTCGACGGCATGTAGGAGAGCAGCTCGCGGATGGTGAGCAGCGCGCCCTGGTCGTCGTCGGCTTCGAGATGGCATACGCCGGACTTGGTCGCGTGAGTGTCGGCGCCGCCGAGCTCCTGCATCGTGACTTCTTCGTGAGTGGCGGCCTTGATGACGTCGGGGCCGGTGAGGAACATGTACGAGGTGTCGCGCACCATCACGACGAAGTCGGTCATCGCGGGCGAATAGACTGCGCCGCCGGCGCACGGCCCCATGATCGCGGAAATCTGCGGCACGACGCCCGAGGCCATCACGTTGCGCAGAAAAATGTCGGCATAGCCGGCCAGCGATACGACGCCCTCCTGGATGCGCGCGCCGCCGCCGTCGTTGAGACCAATCACCGGGCATCCGGTCTTCGCGGCGAGGTCCATCACTTTGCAGATTTTCTCCGCGTACGCGCCCGACAGGCTGCCGCCGAACACCGTGAAATCCTGCGAGAAGACGCACACCTGGCGGCCGTCGATGGTGCCATAACCGGTCACCACGCCGTCGCCGGCGATTTTCTTGCCGGCCATTTCGAAGTCGGTGATGCGATGGGTCTTGAACTTGTCGAATTCGACGAAGCTGCCGCGGTCGAGCAGAAATTCGAGCCGCTCGCGCGCGGTCATGCGACCCTGCTCGCGCTGGCGCTTCAGCTTGTCTTCACCGCCGCCGAGCTCGGCCTGGCGGGTGAGTTGTTGGATTCGCTCGAGGTTCTCTTTTAGGCCCATGATGCCGAAAATCCGCGCAAACGAAGGATGTTACGGATGCGAGACCGGCGGCGCAAATCGCGCCACCGGGATGATAGATATCGCAAGCGCGACGGCGGTTAAAGCGGTCGCGAACGCGCGGGTTCGTGAGCCGGCGCCAGGAATCCGTCGAGTCGGCGGCGTCGGTTCACCGCCACCTTTTCATTCCCGCGCGTGCGGTGTGAAGCCCTGGAACTCAAAGCGATCGCCCGGCTGGACGCCGTGGCGCGCGCAGAAGCCGCCGTTCACCTCGAGTACGTATTCTGACGCGCCTTTGACGCCGACGGGGGTCTCCGAGTACGGCTCGGCGTTCGCGACGATCCCGATTATCCGCCCGCGAGCGTCCGCGAAAATCATGTCGAGCGGAATGACGGTGTTCTTCATCCAGAAATGCAGCTCGCTCGCGTCGCTGAACACGAACAGCATCCCAGCCCGCTCGTCGAGATGAGTGCGGTACATCAGCCCGGTCTCGCGCTGCGCGCCGGTATCCGCGATTTCGACTGCGACCTGGACCCGGCTCGCACCGTCATGCGCAACGATTGATACCGACGAGCCGCGCGCACATCCGAACGTCGCCAGCAGGATGACCAGGAGCGCAAATGGGCCGACTCGAATGCGCAAGCGACGATGCAACTTTCCTCCGGTGCGTCGCCCGCAATGTAGCGCGTCGATGAGTCGCGGGAAATCAAATCACATGCGCTTCCGGCGAGATCTCCTCGAGCTCTCGTCCCGAGGTCTCCGGAAAGAACCACATGATCGCCGGCGCGATTATCCAGAACACCGTCAGGTAACAGACCGCTCGCGCGTGCGAGCCTGTGAGATTGAACAATACGCCCTCAAAGAACAAACCAAGCGCGCCGCCCGTGGTGCCCGCGACCGCGAGCGCGCTTCCCGCCGTCGAGCGATAGGAGGTCGGAAACAACTCGGCGCTGTAGGCATTCAGGATGGTGCTCGACGCGACGTCGAAAAATATTTCCAGGATCCACGCCGGTACGATTGACCAACCCGGCGCCGTGTACATCCAGATAGTCAGCAGTGGCGCCAGGAACAGGAACGCCGCGCCCATCACGCGCCGCCCGTAACGATCGCTCATGCGGCCCGCGACGATCGAGCCCAATATTCCGAGCGCGCCGCCGAACAGAAACAACGACGAGACGTTGCCCGGCGACCAATGATGCGCGTCCTGCAGAAACTTCGGAAACAGAAAGCCTGACGCGTTGCCGCCCATGGAGGCGAGGAATGCGATCGACAGCATCATCATGAGCCGTCGCGGGTAGGCGCTATATAACTGTGCGAGTGGCTCCCAGACCTTCAGCGGCCGCAGCCCTTCGAGCTTCTCCTTCTCGAAGCGCGCACTTTCGGGCAGCACGCGGCGCAGCGGAATGATCAGCAGCAGCGGCACCAGCGCGATCGCGTACAGCCCGCGCCATCCGTACGGAATGACATTGACGAATGCGAACACGATCGCGGCCAGGCCATAGCCCACCGATGACACCGCGCTGAGCAGACCAATCGCCCACCCGCGATGCGCCGCGTCGACTTCCTCCGCCACTATCACCATCGCGACCGCGGCTTCCGCGCCCGCAAACGCGCGCGCGATAATCTGGAATGCGACGAACGTCCGTTCTCCCGGCGCGAGAGCACTCAGACCCGTGAAGAGCGTGTAGCCCATCACCGTGTAGAGCAGCAGGCGGCGGCGCCCGAACACGTCGGCAAAGGGCGTCAGCAGCAACGACAGCAGGTAGCCGAGCCGGATCACCGAGAGGACCGCGCCAAGGTGCGCCTCCGCGATCTTCAACCCTGCTTGGATCTGCTTGAGTGCGAGGCTTAACAGCGCGCGATCGTATTGATCGAAAAATCCCGCAGTCGACGCAATCCAAAATACCCGGCGCTGCCGCTGGGTGAACGGCGGCGTCCTGCCGAGCAGCCCAAGGTGGACACTCTTGCGGCCCGCGTCCTCAGCCGCCGGCTCGGGTTCGGGCTTAAAATCCAACGCGACGGCGGGATCGATCATCTGGATCTAATCGATCGCGACCGGCAGCGACGCCAGCCCGCGCAGAAAGTACGAACCCCGATAACTGAGCTTGGCGGCGGGATCCTTGAGCCGCAGTTTCGGAAAGCGCTGGAGCGCCGCGCCGATCGCGATCGCGCCCTCCAGGCGCGCGAGCGGTGCGCCGATGCAGAAGTGAATTCCTTCGCCGAAGGCCACGTGATCGTTGGGCTCGCGCGTGATGTCGAAGCGCTCGGGATCCTTGAACTGCGCCGGATCACGATTTGCGGCCGCAATGATCACGAACACAATTGCGCCCGCGGGAATCTCGAGACCGCCGACCTCGACCGGCTGCTGCGGGAAGCGCGCGGTCGATTGCACCGGGCCGTCGTAACGCAGCATCTCCTCGATCGCACGCGGCATCAGCTCCGGATTTTTGCGCAGCGCCGCGAGCTGCTCCGGATGCCGGCCGAGCGCGAGTATCCCGTTGCCGATCAGATTAGTCGTGGTCTCGTTGCCCGCGAGCAGGAGCAGCACCACGAAGTTCAGCAGGTCGCGCGCGGTGAGCGCCTCCGTTTCGTCGTGCGCGGCGACCAGCGCGCTCACCAGGTCGGGCCCGGGATGACGCCGGCGCTTTTCAATTTCCTCGCTGAAGTAGGCGGCCAGCGCTTCGATCGCGTCGATTTGTTCTTGCGGCGGCGGCTGCCCGGGCATGGTATTGCCGCCCGCGATCACCTTGTCCGACCAGTCCTTGAACATCTCGTAGCGCTCCTGCGGCACGCCGAGCATCTGCGCGATCACCATCACGGGCAGGATGTCCGCGAGATCGGTCATGACGTCGAACCCGCCTTTGGCTTCGACCTTGTCGAGCGCCGACGCCGCGATCTGGCGAATCCTGGGCTCGAGCTCGCGGATGCGCCGGGGCGTGAAGTCGCGGCTGACGAGCCGGCGCAGGCGCGTGTGATCCGGCGGGTCGGCGCCGAGCATATTGCGCGAGCCCGCGAACGGCCCCTGGTACTGGTCGGGAGGCGGCGGCGGACCAACGCTGGAAAATCGATCATGGTCGCGCAGAATCGCGACCACGTGGGCGTAGCGGCCGACCATCGCCATATTTATTGTGCCGAGCGTGAGCAGGCGCGGCGGACCCGCGAGCAGCGCTCCATAATACGGATACGGGTTGGCGCGGAATTCGGGATCCCATGGATTGAAATAAAATTCCGGTGTCGGCTCTGCCATCGCGGCTGCTCCTAAGCGTGTGTCGCAAGAACGGTTATTCGATCGCCATCGGAAGCGAGGCCAGCCCGCGCAGGAAGTAGGAGCCCTTGTAGCTCAACTCGGCATCGGGGTTCTTGAGGCGCAGTTTGGGAAATCGCGCGAGGATTGAACCGATTGCGATACTGCCCTCTAGGCGCGCGAGCGGTGCGCCGATGCAAAAATGTATCCCCTCGCCAAACGCCACATGGTCGTTCGGGTCGCGCCTGATATCGAATTTGTCGGGCTCGGGAAATTGCGCGGGGTCGCGATTCGCAGCCGCCAGGATGATGAAGCATCCGAGGTTGGCCGGCAGCTCGGTCCCGCCCAAGGTCATCGTTTCAGTGGTGAAACGAATCGTGGACTGCACCGGTCCGTCGTAGCGCAGGATCTCCTCGATCGCCTTCGGCATCAGCTCGGGAGTTTGCCTCAGTAGACCCATCTGCGCGGGATCGCGCCCGAGCGCGAGCATCCCGTTGCCGATCAAGTTCGTCGTGGTCTCGTTGCCGGCGAGCAGAAGCAGCAATACGAACGCCAGCAATTCGTCAGCGTTGAGGGCTTCTGCGTCGTCGTGCGCGGCGACCAGCGCACTCACCAGGTCAGCGCCGGGATTCTTGCGGCGCCGCTCGATGTCCTCGGCGAAATAATCGCGCAGCGCCTTCGTCGCGGCATGAAACTCCGCCGGCAGCGGAGTCCCGGGCAGGGTGTTATCGCCCGACACCACCGTGTCGGACCAGTGCTTGAACTTCTCGTACTGGTCCGGCGGCACGCCGAGCATCTCCGCGATAACCATCACCGGCAGCGCGTTCGCAACCTCACTCATCACCTCGAGCTCGCCCTTGCGCTCCGCAGCGTCGATAAGATTTTTTGCGATCTCGCGGATCCGAGGCTCGAGCTCGCGGATTCGCCGCGGCGTGAAATCGCGCGAGACCAGGCGGCGCAGCCGGGTATGCATCGGCGGATCGGAAAACAGCAGCGTGCGGGCACCGGCAAACGGTCCCTCGTTCGGAGGTTCGGAGGGATCTCGCGGCCGCACACTCGAGAAATGGGCATGGTCGCGCAGCACGGCGGTGACGTCGGCGTAGCGGGTGACCATCGCGGTCGGCCCAAATAAATCGAGAATTCGCGGCGACCCTTGGTGCAGCGGCTTGTAATGCGGATAGGGATTCGCGCGGAACGCGGGGTCCCAGGGGTTGAAATAAATCTGCTCGGCCGCTTGCGTCATGTTACGTGCTCCTACTATCCGCTCCTAAATTGTCCTTCCCATTCAGGCGCTGACACGTTTCGCAGCGCCGAAAAATCGTTGCCCACGAATCTTTCGAGCAAATGTGTCCCCATGAGACGGGGAGCAATCGCGATGCCACCGCTTGCGGGCGCATTGCGGGGTTCTCGCTACGGTTCCCGCCGCGCCCGGCGCAATACGATCGCTGCATGCAGCGCGCGCGCTTCGATTCAGGCCACCTTAATCGATCGCCATATCGAGCCGCGCCAGCCCGCGAAGAAAATACGAACCCTTGTACAGCAGCGGCGCCTCGGGGTCCTTGAGCCGCAGGCGCGGAAAGCGATCGAGCGCCGCGCCAATCGCGATCGCGCCTTCCATCCGCGCCAGCGCTGCGCCCAGGCAGTAGTGAATTCCCTCGCCGAAGGCCAGATGGTCGTTGGGATCGCGCGTGATATCGAACCGCTCCGGGTCCGCGAACTGCGCTGGATCGCGATTCGCCGCCGCGACGATCACGAATGCGCCGGTCCCGGATTTTATTTCGGTGCCGCCTACCATCGTGTCGCGGGTCGCGGTCCGAAACGTCGCCTGCACCGGGCCGTCGTAACGCAGCATCTCGTCGATCGCCTTGGGCATCAGCTCGGGATTCTTGCGCAAGCGCTCGAGCTGATCGCGATGGCGTCCCAGCGCGAGCATCCCGTTGCCGATTAGATTGGTGGTCGTCTCGTTGCCCGCGAGCAGGAGCAGCACCACGAACTGCAGCAGCTCGGCCGCGTTAAGAGCCTCGGCCTCGTCATGCGCGGCGACCAAACCGCTCACCAGGTCGGGGCCGGGGTTTATCCGGCGCCGTTCGATCTCGCCGGCGAAGTAGGCGTTCAGTTCGCGAAACGCGGTCTTGATGTCGTCGGCGATCGGGGTGCCGGGAACAGTGTTGTCCGACTCGACCACTTTGTCGGACCAGCTTTTGAACGTCGCCAACATCTCGGCCGGAACGCCGAGCATGTCCGAGATAACCGTCACCGGCAGCGGATTCGCGAGGTCGGCCATCACGTCGAACTCGCCCTTGGCCGCGGCCTTGGCGAGCAGCGTCGCCGCGACCTCGCGGATGCGCGGTTCCAGCTCGCGGATTCGCCGCGGCGTGAATTCGCGAGTGACCAGGCGGCGCAGCCGGGTATGCACCGGCGGATCGGAGCCGAGCACGGTCGGCGCCTTGCCGAACAAGTCAGCCTGCTCGGCGAACGCCATGCTCTCCGGCTGCACGCTGGAAAACGCCGCGTGATCGAGCAGGACTGCCTTGTTGTCCGCATAGCGCGCGATCAGCGCGAAGGGCTGGAACATATTAATGATGCGCGGCGGTCCCGCGAGCAGCGGCCGATAGTGCGGATACGGATTGGCGCGGAAATTTTCATCCCACGGATTGAAGTAGACGTCGCTGGCAGCCGATACAGCCTGCGTCGATATTTGCTCACTCATCGATCTGACCTCCTAACTGCGCTTGCGCACCTGGCCGGCGCTAGCGGCCTTGAAATTTCGGCCGGCGCTTTTCCAGAAACGCGCGCACGCCCTCGCGATAATCCTCGCTGTCGAAACATTGGCCGACCGCCGCCGCGACGCCCTTGCTGTCACGCTCGCCGGGATCCTTGAGGCCCTCGCGAATCGCCGCCTTCGCGGCCGTCATCGTGAGCGGCGCGTTGGTCGCCATTTTGGTTGCATAGTCGCGGACTGCGGACTCCAGCTCCGCGGGCTCGACGATTCGATTGATGAGGCCCATGTGGAGTGCCTCTTCCGCGTCGAACAGGCGCGCCGAGAGCAGGATGTCGCGCGCGTTGGCATGCCCGACGGTATGCATCAGCGCCATCACGCCGTCGAGCGGATAGGCGAGTCCCAGGCGCGCCGCGGGAACGCCGAAGCGGGTGCCGCGCGCGGCGATCCGGATGTCGCAGGAGAGCGCGACCTGGACGCCGCCGCCGATGCATACGCCGGAGATCATCGCGACCACCGGCTTCGCGCAGAGAAGCATCGAAGTGATCGCGCGGCCCGGCGCGTCGCGGTAGGAGCGCGCCTGCTCGGCGTCGGCGCGAAGATTCGGGAACTCGGAGATATCGGCGCCCGAGATAAACGCCTCGGCGGTGGCGCCGCGCATGATTATCACGCGCACGTCGGCGTCGGCGCTGAGCTCCGCAACGCCTTCCGCAATCCGGTTCCAGGTTCTAAGATTGAGAGCGTTTCTGACCTGAGGCCGATTGAGCACCAGCCATCCGAGCGGCGCTTCATGGCGTACAATCAACGGATCGGCGGTGGTTTGATCGTTCACGGCGGCTGCCTCTGAAAATCTTATGGTAGTAATCGAGCGAGCTTCCAATGAGGATTTTGAGCACATATGCGCGCTCGACGAAACCGTGGTTGGCCACGGCAGCCGGCGCGCGGTCATTGCGCGCGCGGTGGCGGAAAGCCGCTGCGCCGTCGCACGCGCCGACGGTGCGGTGCGCGGCTTTCAGATTGCGGACCGCAGCTTTTTCGGCAACTGGTTCGTCGAGCTCCTGATCGTTCATCCGGACTATCGCCGGCGCGGAGTTGCGAGCGCCCTGATGCGCGCGGCGGAACTCGATTGCCCCGCTGAAAAGCTGTTCACCTCCACCAACCAGTCGAACTTTCCGATGCAGCAGCTATGCGCTCGGCTGGGATTCATCCGCAGCGGCTATGTCGAAAATCTCGACCCGGGCGACCCGGAAATCATCTATGTAAAGATTCTCGCGCCGGTTCCGGACACGCCGCCTCGCGACAGCGACGAAAGCTGATTCAGAGGCGCGTCAAACAGGGCGAAAGACGAAGAAGTCGACGGGCTCCGTCACTGGCTCGCGCGTGGGAGCGGTCTTCGCATGTTCGCGAAGCGCAGCCAGCCCATCCTCGAATTCCCGATCGGAAAGCTGGACCAGAATCGAGTCCGCACGATAAGCAATCTTTTCCGCATACGCATTCCAGCTTTCCGCCGCTACGCTCGGAACCAGTTCGTGGCGGATGAGTTGAAAGCTAGCGCGGGCGAAAGTTGATTCGATGAACGCCTGCGATTGCAGTGCCTTGAGGAACGCCCGGCTGCCCGGAAAGAACTCGACGTAGGCGTAGTTCTCGATCCGATCGGTGGTGCCTGCGCGGAGACATACTGCCCCGTCGGCGCGCAGCACGCGGCGACATTCCGCGGCGGCCCGATCCGGCCGCTCGAAATGATGAAAAACCATCGAGATGAAAACCATGTCCACCGACGCGTCGCGAAGCGGGATCGATTCTCCGGACGCGCGCTGATAGCGAACCCGTTCCGATGCTTTACTCCTCCGCGCCTCCGCGAGCATCTTCTCGGACGGATCGATGCCGATAACGGTTGCGGCGAAATAATCCGCCAGCGCCGTCGAGTACCTGCCGGTGCCGCAACCGAGATCGAGAATTTCGGAAACCGAGCCCTTGGGAACCGACTGCGAAATAACCCCGAGCCAGAACGCAAGCACGTCCGGAGAGTAGCCGCGGCCCGCGTCATAAGCCGCCGGCATCTCGGTCTTGTCGTAGTTCACGGCCTGCTCCGGCTACAGCTTCGCGATGATCTCGTTGCCGAGCTTTTCCAATCCGCGCGTGAGACCTTCCGCGTCGAACGCCGGCGGCGCGATCACCGCGCGCGACACTCCTATATCTTCGAGCGCCTTGAGCGCGTCGAGCTTGGGGCGGCCCATGCAGGAAAGTTCGATTTGCTCGGGATTGCGCCCCGCCTGCTTCGCCTCCGAACTCATCAGCGTGAATAGCTCCTTGAGCTTGTCCGGCTCGCCCAACGCGGGGAAAAAACCGTCGCCGCGGCGGCCCGCGCGGCGCGCCGCCGCCGGCGAATGTCCGCCGATATGAATCGGCACGCCACCCTTCTGCACGGGCTTCGGAAAGCTTTTCAGCGAATCGAAATTGAAGTGCTTGCCGTGGAAGGTCGACACGTTTTCAGTCCACAGCGCGCGGATCGCCTTGATCGCCTCGTCGGTGCGCGCGCCGCGCTGATGGAAGTCGAGGCCCAGCGCGTCGAACTCTTCCTTGAGCCATCCGCTGCCGATTCCGAGAATTGCGCGTCCGCCCGAAAGTACGTCGAGCGTCGCGACTTCCTTGGCGACATAAAGCGGATGGCGCTGCGGCAGGATCATCACGCCGGTCGCGAGCTTGATGTTTTTGGTAAGCGCCGCCGCGTACGCCAGCGGCAGCAGCGGATCGGGAATCGGCACATCCTCGCCGCCGGGAATTTTGCCGCTTTGCGAGTATGGGTACGGTGACTTGTAGTCCTTCGGGATGACGACGTGCTCGACGGTCCACAGTGATTCGAAACCGCATCGCTCCGCGGTTTGCGCCAGGTGCGCGAGCAGTTGCGGCGCGCTGAACGGTCCTGAATTTACGAACATGAGTCCGAGTTTCATAAGAGCGGTTGACCTCGCGGCTGAATTTCGCTTTTGCGGATGGACTTCGCGCGCTCAATCTAGCGCGGCTGTCGGCGTGGTGAAAACCCGCGCCTTCCCTTGTCCGAACCTCACACTCGGGCTACTTGTTGAGCCATGGATATCGGAAAAGTTGGAATCTGGTTTTTCCTCGATTCGATGCCCGCGGCTGACAGCGCCGAGTTCGCCAAAAAAGTCGAAAAGGCCGGCTACCAGGCACTGTGGATTCCCGAGGCGGTCGGGCGCGAACCGTTTGCGCACTCCGCCTACCTGCTCAGCCACACCGAGCGCCTGGTGATGGCGACCGGGATCGCAAATATCTGGGCGCGCGATGCGATCACGATGGCGGCGGCGTCGAAAACCGTCGCGGAACTTTCCGGCGGCCGCTTCGTGCTCGGTATCGGCGTGAGCCACAAGCCTCTCGTCAGCAACCTGCGCGGCCACAGCTACGACAAGCCCTACAGCTACATGAAGGAATATCTCCCCAAGGTGAAGGGCGCGCTGTACATGGCGCCGCCACCCAAAGAGGAGGTGCCGGTGCTGCTCGCGGCGCTGCATCCGAAGATGCTCGCGCTCGCGGCGGAACAGACCACCGGCACGCATACCTACTTCGTGCCGCCGGAGCATACCCGGAAAACCCGCGCCGCGATCGGACCCAAGCCGTGGATCTGCGCCGCGCAGGCCGTCATCCTCGAAACCGATGCCACCAAGGCGCGTGCCGCCGCGCGCGTGTATATGAAGACTTACGTGCCGCGCCTTCCGAACTACACCAACAATCTCAAAGCGCTCGGATGGGCGGACGCCGATTTCGCCGACGGATGCAGCGACCGGCTTGTCGATGCGATCGTCGCGTGGGGCGCCGAAGACAAGATTCGCCAACGTATCGATGCACATCTCAAGGCGGGGGCGACTCATGTATGCATCCTGCCGTTGCGCTCCGACAGTGCGCCGACCCCCGATCACAAGGCGGTCGAGGCATTCGCGCCCCGGTGATGCGTTCGAAATCGCGACCCCTGGCCTCTCTGGTTTGCGCGGCGGCGCTCACGTTCGCGCTAGGCGGATGCG
>DATDGX010000196.1:0-9248 GCA_036521875.1 Binataceae bacterium (SeqCode) | reverse complement strand
GTGCGGGGAGTTTCGCGCCGATGCCCACCAAGTATACCGACGTCAAAGGTCACGCCACGTATTATTTCTACTCCGGTCCGACGACGCTGCCTGACGTGGTGCCGGATTTTTCACGCGGTCGCAGAGTCGTGCTGGTTCATGGAGCGGGCGGCAACGGCCATTCATGGCACAACCAGGTGGACGGCCTCGCCGCATCGAAGCACAGTCCCGTCGCGTTTGATTTGCCCGGCCATGGCCGCTCGTCGGGGGTCGAGGGGCTTCGCACCGTGGGCGACTATGCCGACTTTGTCGCGGCCTTCATGGACACGCTCGGATTCAAGTCGGCGGTGATCGCGGGATGGTCGATGGGTGGTGCGATCGCAATGGATTTCGCGCTTCGATATCCGGACCGCACCGAGGCGCTCGCGCTGGTCGCGACCTCGGCGAAGTTCAATCTGCCCGCGGATCGGGTCGAGGGGCTGCGCGCGATCGCGATGGGCCGCGCGCCGCAATCGTTTCTGACCGATGGCTATTCGCCGAAGACCATCAAGGAAAAATTCGAGCTGGTGCGAGAGGGCTGGATGGAGCAGATCAAGACCGACCCGCGCGTGCGCTATACCGACATCCTCGCGTGCGCGGAGGTCGATCTGCGCGACTCGATCGGCAAAATCGCCAAGCCGACCCTGGTTCTCGCGGGAGCCGATGACGTCAGCACCACGCCGACGGAAGCGGAGCTGATCAAGAGTAAAATTCCCGGCGCGCAACTCAAGGTCGTCGCCGACGCCGGCCACATGATCGCGCGCGAACGCCCGGACGAGGTAAACGCCGAGCTCGGAAAGTTCCTCGCGGAGCTCAGGTAGGGAACGCGGCAATGAGCCTGAAGAACAAAGCAGCAGTGGCCGGGGTCTACGAGCATCCGACGCGCTTTGCCCCCGACAAGACGATGTACCAGATCATGGCCGAGAGCGCGCGCGGCGCGCTCGCCGACGCCGGGCTGACCATCAAGGATGTCGACGGATTCCTGACCTCGGGAATCGGCGGGATGGGGATCGTCGGGGTGTGCGACTACCTGAACCTGACGCCGAACTACGTCGATTCGACTTCGATCGGAGGCTCGTCGTTCGTCGCGCATACGGCGCATGCCGCCGCCGCGATCGCGGCGGGGCTGTGCGAGGTGGCGCTGATCGTTTACGGCTCGACCGCGGCGTCGTCGCGCTTCGCGATCGGCACCGGCGGTATCGGCGGCGGCGCCGGCGAGCCATGCGACCAGTACGAAGCGCCATTCGGGCCCACCACGGTGGGAGCGTATGCGATGATCGCGCAGCGCCACATGCACGATTACGGCACTACGCCGGAGCAGCTCGCGGAAATCGCGGTGGTGATGCGCCATCACGCGTCGATGAATCCGGCCGCGAAATATCGCGACCCGATCACGGTCGAGGACGTGCTGGCCTCGCGCGTCATCTCGTCGCCGCTGCATCTGCTCGACTGCTGCATCATCAGCGACGGCGGCGGCGCGCTGGTGGTTACCTCGGCAGAGCGTGCGCGCGATCTGAAAAAGAAGCCGGCCTACCTGCTTGGCGCGGGCGAAACGGTGCGCCACGCGGCGCGTGGCAAGCGCGATTTTCTGGAGATCGCCGCGGCGCAATCGGGGCGGCTCGCATTCGAGCGCGCCGGCGTCGCGCACCAGGACATCGACATGGCGATGATCTACGACTCGTTCACCATCACGGTGCTCACCACGCTGGAAAACCTGGGATTTTGCAAACGCGGCGAGGGGGGAGCATTCGTGACCGGCGGCCGGCTGCGCTATGACGGCGAGTTCCCAATCAACACCGACGGCGGCGGGCTCAGCTCGAACCATCCCGGGATGCGCGGAATTTTCCTGGTCATCGAAGCGGTCAAGCAGCTTCGCGGCGAATGCGGCCCGCGCCAGATCAAGGACTGCAAGACCGCGCTCGTGCACGGCACCGGCGGCGCGCTCGGCACCCGTCATTCCGGCGCGACATTGATTTTCAGCAACCAGTAAGGGCGGATCCAACTATGGCCGATCAGAAACCCGCGAAATATTCGAAGCCGCTTCCACATCTGGACGAAGAGAATCGTCCGTGGTGGGAGGCGCTCAAGCGCCACGAACTCTACCTCCAGAAGTGCCGCGACTGCGGCGACCTTCGCTACTACCCGCGCGCGCAATGCACCGAGTGCCTCTCGCCGCGCACCGAATGGGTGCCGTCGATGGGGCTCGGCAAGGTCTACACGTTCACGCAGACCAATCAGAATGGCGCGCCGGGATTTCGCGAGTCGCTGCCCTACATCATGGCCTACGTGGAGCTTGACGAGGGCCTGAAAATGCTCACCAACCTTGTCGACTGCCGCGCCGAAGACGTTAAAATAGGGATGCCCGTCGAGGTCGTATACGAAGATGTCACGCCCGAGGTGACGCTCGCGAAATTTCGCCCGGCGAGGTAAGGGACACAATCCTGGTGAGCACAACGCTTGACCTGCATTGCCATAGTGAAGCTTCCGAGGACAGCCGCGCACCGGTAGAGGCGTACCTCAACTGGATCACGCTGCGCCGCGCCGAGCGCCCGCTCGACGGCATCGTCCTCACCGAGCATCGCCAGTTCAATCGCGACGCCGACTATCGCGCGCTGGAAGACAAATTCGGCCTCATGGTGCTGCGCGCGTCGGAGGTCGAGACCAACTACGGTCACGTGCTGGTGTTCGGCGTGAACGAGGACATCCTGGCGCGCTTCGACTTCGCCAACATCCGGCTCGACGCGCAGGAACTGATCGACGAAGTGGCGCGGCTGGGCGGAATCGCGGTGCCGTGCCATCCCGGGCGTCCCAACATCGGGCTCTGCGAGCATTACCTCACCAAGCCCGCGCTCCAGAACGTGGTCGCAGTCGAGATGCTGAACGGCGGATCGCGCAAGGGCGAGAACGAGCGCAGCGAAGAGTTGATCCAGCGCTTCGGATACGCGGCGACCGGCGGCTCGGACAGCCACCTGGTAAGTCTCATCGGGTTATGCGCGACGCGCTTCGCCGCATATATCAATTCGATCGACGGCCTGGTGCGCGAGCTCAAGACCGGCAGCTACGAGCCGGTTGACTTCCGCCCCAAGCGCAAGCCGGTTGCACGCGCAGTCGAGGCCGAGGCGAAATAGCGATGGCGGTAGATTACGATCCGACGCTGATCAACAAGGTGTTCGAAGTCACCGACCCGGTGACCGTCACCCCCGAGATGATTCAGAAGTTCTGCCAGGGGCTCGGCGAGACCAACCCGCTGTTCACCGACGCGGAGGCCGCGAAGAAGGGGCCCTACGGGGGATTGGTCGCGCCGCCGTCGTTCGCGGTGACCTTCCGCAACGGGCGGCATTTCTTTCAGCACGTGCCGCGCTTCGGACGCGCCGGTTTCGATGCCGGCAAAGATGCCGAGTTCGTGCAGCCCATCCGGCCCGGCGACAAAGTCACGCTCCACTCGCACGTCAAGGAGATCTACGAGAAGACCGGACGCAGCGGTACGATGGTCTTCGTCGTGGTCCGCTCCACGCTCAAGAATCAGAACGGCGAAGTGGTCGCCCATATCGACCATCGCTTCATGAACCGAACCTGAGCGACCAATCCGGAATCGACGCGATGAAATTTGAAGACCTCCATATCGGCGACACGCTCGGACCGCTCGAATTGTTCGTGAGCAAAGACCAGACGCGCGCCTACGCGCGCAGTGGCGGCCTCGACGCGCCGCGCTTCACCGACGACGAGGGCGCGAAGAAAGAAGGGCTGCCGGGAATGATCCTGCCCGGCAACATGAGCCTCGGGCTGCTCGCCAAGCTGGTCACCGATTGGATCGGCGTCAGTGGCGCGCGGATGGTGCGGCTCGGGACCACCTATCGCGTGCCGGTGCAGCCGGACCATACGCTGACGCTGAGCGGGTTCGTGACCAACGCGGCGCCGGGCGAGCGCATCGTGGAGATCGACGTCTGGATCGAGAACGAAGACGCCGAGCGCCTGGTGACCGGCACCGCATCGGTCCAATTCCCTTCCGCGTAGTCGCGGCCCGCGACAAATCCGACCTCGCGTTAACGCAACAGGAAGCCCAGCACCTCCTGTAACTCATCGAGCGCATCGTCAACCTCGGCGACTTTGATCGTCGTCATGCCCAAGGCTCGCGCCGCCTTGAGGTTGATGCCGATATCATCCAGGAACACGGACTCATGGGGCGCGACGCGCAGTTCGTCACAAGCGAGATGGAAGATGCGCGGGTCCGGCTTGCGCAGGCCGACGACCGACGACTCGATGAAGGCGTCGAAGTGCGGGCGCAGCACGTTGGGCGGCCGGTTCTCCGCGGCCCAGTTATTTGTGATCGCTCCCGTCAGCAGTCCGCGCGCTCGAATGCGGCGGATCGCATCGATCATCGGCGCTCTGGGTCCGCCGCCTTGCGCCACCCGAGCCATCATCGCACGCGCCGAGATGACGCGGCCCGCGGCCGCACAATCAGCGTCGAAGCACGGATAGAACTCCTCCAGCGTGAGCTCACCGCGCTCCAGCCGCGACCACGCGCCATCTGGGGCGGAATCGACAACGACGCGATTGATGAACCCGGCCGGGATCTGACGGTCGCGCTCATACGCAGCGATCGCGAGCAGCGGCGAGCCGACCACGACTCCGCCCAGGTCGAAGAAAACGGCTCGAATTGCCATGGCACCACACTTAACCGCCATCGCGGAGCGGAACAACCGCCGAACTGAATTGGCTGAGGAATTGACAGTCTTCAGGCGCCGGTCGGTTTGCGGCGAGCGGGCATCAGCCATGGCAGAATCGCGTCAGCATCAAATTTCTGATTGAGCCGCGCAACGATTTCCTCGAGCTCCTGGCGCGCGTCATCCACCGGCGGCAGCTCACTAGTCGCTAGTCCGACGCGGTTGGCCCACCGCGGCCAGGTCTCGATTCGTTTCACATGCGCCCCGGAATCGGTGTGGACGTCATCGCCGAACACCAGCAGCCGCATCTCGAGGATTCGCGCGTCACCGCCCAGCTCCTTCGCGGTGCGCGACGACCGCATCTCGTCCATGCGAAGGTTCCCACGGCGGTCGACCATTCGGAGCATCGACTTTGCGGTCTTCGGCAAATCCGCGAGTTGCCAAAGTTGCCGAGCCGTTGCGATTGCGAAGAGGGGAGGCCACAGCCTGCGATGAACGTAGGTCATCTTGCCGGTGACCAGGCGTATGAACAGCACGTCGCGCTGATCCATAAGCCGCTGTCCCAGCATGTAGATGTCATTGGCGAGAGGATGCGCCCACCAAGTGCCTTTGACCGGTCCACCGGCCACCAGAGCGACCAGGCTTGGAAAGGCGCGATCGGTCTCGAGCAACAGGCCAAGCTCGCGAATCGCAGTCAGCGCGCGATCGAAGTCGGCATGTGCCCTCATCGTTTGAGCGGCTGCTCAATTTCGAAGGTTAAGCAACCCGGACCTTTAATGTAGGCGGCGCGCACACCGTAGGGCTTGTTCTCCGGAGCGCTGATGGCCTCTGCGCCACGAGCGACTACGCGCGCGTAGTCGCGATCGCAATCGTCGGTCAGGAATCCAATGGTCGCGCGCGAGTCGGAGTCCGATGCGTCCACGAATAGTTCGAACTGGCCCGCCGCCAAGATCGCCATCTCCGGGATTTGGAACACGGGCTTGAGATCCCACACTCGATCGAACCACGCGAGCGCACCGGCGAGATCACGGACTCCGACATGAACGTGGTTCGCTTTCATCCGCCAGTCCTCCGTCGCGTCAATTCTGGCGTATCAGCGACGCTGACGGCGGGTGATTCTTGCGGTAAGCGGCGGGGCTTATGCCGAAACGCCTGCGGAACATCGAGCGAAAATGTTTCATGTCATTGAAACCCTGTTCGGCCGCCAGGTCGACCAGAGGCAATGTCGTACCTCGTGCGAGCGCGCGCGCTATCGCGTCGAGTCGGACCGAGCGTGCGTACTGCAGCGGTGACAATCCGGTCGCCGCCTTAAACCTCTTTTGCAAATGTGTCGGGCCGAGACCAACACGCCGGGCCATCTCTGTGAGCGACGGGATTTCTTCGCAAGCGTCGAGCTGCCGAGCCAAATCCGCGACCATCGCGTCTGGAAAAGATTTATCCGCCGGCAGCCGCGGCGCGCTTGCGAGCGACGTGATGAACAGCGGGACGACTGAAAGCGGGATGAAACTCTGCTCGTCGGCCCCATACCGGAGCATTCTCATCGCCGCTCTAAGCCAGGCGATCGCTCCCGGAGGTATTTCGACGCCGCCGGGCTCCACCTCGCGGAGACAACCGTGCTCGCGGCTGAGGAGCACAACAATGAAGTGGACTCCGGTTGGATTGTCAGCGATTCCGGACTCGTGCCCGAGCCCCGCCGGTATAAGCGCTGCTTCGCCGGGAACGAGCGTTCGCGTCCACGGGCCGACGCGTGTCCAGTAGCGTCCTTCAAGTGGGAGAATGGCTTCGTCCCAGCGCGCGTGATCGTGAGCAGTTGACTCGAACAACACGCGCGAGCGGATGCGCTCCTCGATCAACATGCCCCAAGGCGCGCCTGCCCGGCTGATCGTGTATACCCACGCTTCGCCGCGCGACTCGGGCCGGCGCGTGTAGTCAGTTTCGATCGTCCACTGCTCGCCGGTCGTTACTTTCACGTGCACCTAGATTGTGCGGAGTTCGGAGACGGCTTCGCGCCGGAGCGTGACGATCGCAGTGCGGCGCTCGCGCACCGACATTGAAAGCGCGATCGACGCGATCGTAAGCAGCGTGCGACGGCGGCTGCGGAGCAGATTGCACACGATGAGCGGCAGGAACTTCATCTGATGCTCCCATCCGCACACGCGGAAAACTTGACGTTCGCGCGCGCTACAGCAACGCACCGCGGAAGGGTTCGTCGCGAGGCGGCGGATACTCGATCAGGTTGAGCGCCCAGCGGCGCGCCTGGCGCAGCGCTTCCTCGGCGCGGCGGAACAGCCGCTCCCGCCACATCACGCTCCACACGTACACGTCGACCGACGGCTCGTCGCTCAGCGTGATGTCGATCATCCAGTCTTCCAGGCCGGGACCGCAGACCAGCAGCCGCACCACGCGGCCGTGGTCGATCACAATTCCGCGCGCCTGGGGCGGCAAGCGGAACTCCTCCTTGACGCGTTTGATCAGATGCGGTGGGTAGTGCTCCGCCGTCATCGCCACGTAGACCCATTCGCCGGGCCGGGGATTCGCCTCGCGCGCGATGCGCAGGTTGTTGTCGGTGAGATCTTCCTTGGCCTTGTCCTGATCGTAGTCGATAGCGACCTGGTAGAACGCCATCGCGACCGGCAACTGCGGCATCTCGGTCTCGGCCTTGACCTTCTTGGGACGTTTGACGATGGTTTCGACCCACCATCGATTTTCGACGTTTGGCTTCTGAGCCATCAAACCTCCCGCGCCGCGGCCGTCAGGTCCCTGTGCGGCGGCGCACCCTGCGCCCTACCGGTGGATGCGGGCGGCGCCGGCGTACGCGTTCCGCGCCGCGCCGCGCGCTCGCAAAACCGCTCGGGGAGCGGACGCGCGCCTTGCGGCCGGAACCGCGCAGCCCGCGCACCATCTGGCGCGAGAACGCGTCGGCCTTGCGCTCGGCGTCGGTCCAGAACAGGTAATGCGCCATCTCGTGATAGATCATCTGCACCCACATCCGCTCGCTATTGTACACTCGACCGCGCTTCCAGTTCTCCGGGTGCACGAGATGGATGCGGCCGTCCTCGTAAGTCTTGCCGGCGGTCTTGCCCCAATCGAGATACTCGAACCACTCGATGCGCGGACGCTTGACGTTGAAGTAGCGTCAAAAAGATGAAATGGCGCGGTTGAATGACGCGCGGCGATGCGCGTGAAAAAAATCGACCAGGTTGCGGTCAATTCCGCGGCGATGGACGATGGGTGGAACGATCATTCGCACTATCAGTGAACCTCCGGTGAACCTGCTCCAGCGAACCTCTGCGGCGGGTAAAAGATCACGTTGAAAATCATATGGAGCCGCTCCGTTCTCAGTCAAATCGCCTCGTCGAAAGGGCGGAAAACATAGGTATTTGGCGGGTATTTCGGGACAGGAGGGCTGCTGCGCGGCTGTCACGGCCATCGTCCGCGACCCCTTGACACCGCCTTGGACTTCCGCTTGGAAAGTTGACCGCGCGAGGCCTTCGCTACTGCGCCGCGCGGCGGTCTTAATTGCGCTTGTGCGGCGTTATCCGAGCGCGCCGGTGTCCTTCAGGCGGCCGATCTCCTCCCACGACATTCCCACTTCGAGCGCGACTTCCTCGGTGTGACGCCCGAGCTCGGGCGCCGCGCGATGCGGATGCGGCTCGACGCCACCGAACTCGACCGGACTCGCCACCACGCGGCAATTCGGGATGTTCGGATGGTCGACTGCGGCGAACGCGCCGATCGCCTCGGCCTGCGGGTCGCGCAGCACCTCGGCGTCGGTGTTGACCGGCGCCCAGATGAGCTCGTGCCGATCGAAAATCGGCGCCCATTCGGCACTGGTCCGAGTCGCGACTACGGCGTCGACTTCCGCGGTCAGCTCAGCGCCATTGCGCGCGCGCAGCGCGGCTTCCGCGAACCGTGGATCGTTCTGCCACTCCGGCCGCCCGAGCGACGCGCAGAACTGCTTCCAGTAGCGATCCGCCTGCACCATCACGAAGTAGATCCACTTCCCGTCCTTGCATCGGTACGAGCTCCACAGCGGATTCAGGCGCTGGGTGCGGCTTTCCGCTTCCGGAGCGCGGCCGGTGATCAGCCCGATCGTCAGATCGGTCGCGTTCATCCACAGCCCCATTCCGAACAGCGAGATGCGGACTTCGCGCCCGCGCCCGGTCTTCTCGCGCGCGAGCAGCGCCGCCGAAATCGCGCCCGCAAGTCCGAGTCCCGCGGCATGATCGATCATCGCCGGTCGTTGCGCCGGCGGCGGAAATCCCGGCTCCTGGATAGTCGCCATCAGGCCGGAGCGCGCCCACCCCGCCGCGTAGTCATACGCGGGACGCAGCCGCTCGGGACCGCGATGCCCATAGCCATTGAGCGACGCATAAACCAGCCGCGGATTGCGCGCCGCGAGCGTTGCGTAGTCGAGTTTCATGCGCTCCAACGCATCGAGGCGCAGGCTGGTAACGAACACGTCGGCGCGTTCGATGATCCGCAGCGCGAAGGCGTGACCCTCCGCGCGGCGCACGTCGACGGTGACCGAGCGCTTGTTGCGATTGTCGAGTTCGTAGGGTGGAC
>DATDGX010000195.1:0-2226 GCA_036521875.1 Binataceae bacterium (SeqCode) | reverse complement strand
GCGATCGTAAGCGTCGACCGGCAATCCGGCGGGCGCCAGTCCCGCGGGCGCCGATCCGGCGGGCGGCATCGCGGACGTGTTTGTCAACCTGGTCGCCCTCGGGTTTTTCTGGCTGGCCGCGTCCGCGCTCGGGGTCTGGGTGCTCAACACCGGGATCGTCGCGCCGGTGGCGCCCGCCACGTTCTTCATCGCGCTGATTACGCGCGGCAGATCGTCCTCGGGGATGCTGAACACCACCGCGATCGGTTGTAATTGCGTTATCACCAGCAGGCCGGTGGTGTCGGTCGCATGGACGATGTTTCCGAAGTCGACCAGGCGCAGCCCCACGCGTCCGCTGATTGGCGAGGTGATTTTCGAATAGGTCAACTGCAGGTCGGCGGCATCGATCAGGCCCTGATCATTTTTCACGGTGCCCGCGTAGGTGCCGACCAACGCCTGCTGATTGTCGAGGTCCTGTTTCGCGATGATGTTCTGGGCGAACAACTGCTTGTCCCGCTCCATCAGCGTCTGCGCGTTCACGAGGTTCGCCTTGTCGCGCGCCATCTGGCCCTGCGCTTCGGTCAGTTGAACCTGGTAGGGACGCGGGTCGATCTGAATGAGGACGTCGCCCGCATGCACCATTTGGCCTTCGGTGAACAGAATTTTGACGATTTGACCGTCGACGCGGCTCTTGACCGTGACGGTATTGAACGGCGTCACGGAGCCGATCGCCGATACGTAGAGGTTGAGGTCGCCTTTTTTAGCCGCCGTCGCAGAAACCGGAACGCTCTGATGCGCAGCCGCGGCGGCGGCCTTTGCGGACGCCTCTCGCGCACGCACCCCCGAGATCCACACGTAAAAAATAAGTCCCAGCACGCAAAGGGCGGCGATCCAGACCCATTTGTTCTGCAGCAGGTTGGCCGGCCGGAATTCGACACCGCCCTCATGCGTAAAATGCGCAGGCTCGGGCGGCCCCCCCACCGGGTTGCGATCCGCGATCTGCTCGCTCACACCTGCACCTCCAAGAGGCCTCTGCTGAGAAGGGCTGTCCAAATTAGAATACTCTCCATGCCGATAGTGAAGGGATTGGGGCCCCCGGTAGCGCCTTCGGCGCCGTCATCAGAAATGCCAACTGCCGCAGACCATGGTACGAGTCGAGCGGCGGCGATACTTCTGCCATCCAGCCTGGCGTCTTGTGCTGCCGCAGCACGTATCGGCCTGAGCGTATCCAGCCTGATTGTATTCTGCCTGAATAGCTTGAGAGCCAGAATGAATGGCCTGAACGATAGATAGATTATTGCGATTTTGGACTACGCAGTCCATATTATAAATACGTGTCGAATGCCGATTCGATGCGTATTTCGCGGCTCGGCGAACCTCGCGCGGAAGTTGAAAATTCTCCCACCGCGACAGCATTGACCGGCACGGCCAATTCGAGACTTGCGGTCGAACAAATCGTGGAAGCGCGGCGCAAATCACTCCCCGCATTGATGACGCGAAAAGAAAAGCGCGGGCGCCCGACAACGCCGTTCCTTCGCGAGCGGATCCTGCATAGCGCCAGCGAGCTTTTCGGCGAACGCGACTTCGACCTAGTGGTTATAGACGAGGTCGCGGCGCGCGCAAAAGTCGGAAAGGGCAGCGTCTATCGCCAGTTCGGCTCCAAGGAAGAACTGTACGCCGCCGTGGTAATCAGCGGTTTCATGCAGCTTCAGGCCGAGATACGCGAGGCGCTCGCGGGCAATACCTCGATGCGCGATCAGATCGCGACGATCGTGCGCCATACGCTTGCGTACTTCTGGGATCGCCAGCAGTTCTTTGTCTTGTTGCGCGATCCCAAGGCACTGCCGCGGAGACTGGAGCAGGAATATCGAACCCAGCGTGCGGAATTGGCGCGGCTCGCCAGCGGCGTCCTTGCCGAGGGGATAGCGAGCGGCGCGATCCGTTCCGGCCTCGACACCCGGGTGGCGGCAGAATCGCTGCTCGGAATGTTGCGCGGGATCAATCGCTACTGTCGCGAGTACAGCAATCCCGATGGCGCCGCCCAGACGGTGGTGTCCATCTTCCTGAACGGTTGCATCGCTAGCCGCGCTGCGGCCGAAATTGCGCCCGCCGTCCTCGCACGATAGAAAACGTAGCGCGCGTAGAACTGCGCAGAGCTAAGAATGCTCAGGCCACGCCATCGCACGTGGGGACTTGCTTTTGTGCCTAAATTTCCATCAATATACTGCGCACCGGTTCCCGGAAGGA
>DATDGX010000194.1:0-11151 GCA_036521875.1 Binataceae bacterium (SeqCode) | reverse complement strand
CCGATCGTGGTCGTCATTCCGACCAGGTCCCACCCGCCGTCGTAGTTGATGTCCTCGAGCCGTTCGTCGCACAGCGTGACGTCGTATTCATCGGGGGTCAGTCCCGCCATCAGCGGGATCATCAGCCCCATGATGAGCCGCCACCTGGTCTTATGCGGCGTGCCGTCAAGATGGACGGTGGTCGGTTGGACGAGCAGGATTTTGGGTTTCTTCATACTTCCTCCGCCGGATTGCCACTCTTTATCATGCGGGCGATGTACTGGTACGGTTCCGGCGCCGCCAGGTCAATGTCGCGAGAATCAGTGCAAACACCCAGGTACCGAATGCGGTACCCCAGGCGAAGTACTCTATTCGATTGAGTACGGCGAAGATCAATAGCAGATACGCGAAGTCGCGTCCGCTGAGCTGATCGACTCGCTGCAGCCATCGCTCCGCGTCGCGGCCTGAGATGCGGAAAGCCTGGGCGACGGTGATCGCGCAGAGACCGAACCCGCCCAGGAAAATCGGGACCAGATAAAAATACGCGCTGTTGTGGCTCACCCGATAGCATCCCACGTAGATGCCGGCGAACAGTGCGACGTGAACGATGTTGTCGGTGATCATGTCGAGGCGGCCGCCGAACTCCGTCTCGCTCATCTGCAGGCGCGCGAGCTCGCCGTCCACGCCGTCGATCGTGATCGAGACCAGGAACAGCGCCGCCGCCAGCAGCCGCACCCAGTAGTCCGGAATCGAGAACATCCAGGCGCAGGCCAGGCCGAATAGCGTATTCGCGATCGTCACCTGGTTCGGCGTGATCGCAGTCCGCGCGAGCCGATAACTGATTCGCCACGAGACGTGACGGTCGAGGATTCGCGCCAACCACGCGTCCTTGTGCGCGGTCTCATGCTTGAGCGTGCGCGCCAGGCGGAGCTCCGCTTCCTCGCGATCCTCGGGCCTCCCATTGAGGGCAAATGGCAGCACTGCGAAATCGCGGTCGGCCGTTTCCGCGGCCGCGCCGCTCAGTCCGAGCAGCTGTCCAAGCGGTCCGGCTGCGACTTCGCCGCCGCGGTCGTTGTCCGCGCTCGCGACTCGCCACACGTCGCCGGGATTCGCTTCCTGCCGGGTCAGGATCCGACTGAGCTGCGATTTCGAAACAACGACGTTTCCTCTAATGGCGACGCAGGGCGTGCTCGCGTCGACGCCGTTCGGATGCGCGAGCAGGCTCGCGAACGAATCAATCAGCGCGACGTCGTGACCCGCGCGGAACTCGCCGAGCGATTCCACGACTTCGTCACGCCGCCCATCGGGAATCTCGATAATGAACCGCTTAACCCCCGCTCGCTCGCACGTCAGCATCAGACGTTCGAGTAGAGGGCGACCGAAAATTGGGTTTCCGGCGCGCGAGGGTGCGGAAATCAGGGCCGTTTCTACTCGCAAAGTCTTGCTAGAACCAGGTTTCTCAAATTATTGGTTTGAACCGCGTCAACCTAACATAGCGATCATTGTCGCGCTAGTAGCCTCCCTTTTCGGCGGTCTAGGCGATTATCAGCCGCGCTGCATGAAGTTTCTTGCCCGGCGCAGCGTCTACACTGCCATATCGCGCGTCACCTGCCCGGCGGGGGAGCGTAAACGGAGCAACGACCCGCGTAAAGCCTATGACTAGTACCGTCCAGTGAAGATCAATGCAGGATGGTACGTTGTTTGCGTGACCTGCGGATAAGTTTGCGACCCGTCCTAGTGATGGCTCCCGTCGGCTGATAAACTGTCCGCTTCCAAGCTAAGCCGTTCGTTTGTTGAATTAAGCTGTTCGCGCCGAATTTATGATTACCGCGCTGCTATTTGACTTTGGCGGCACCCTCGATGGGCCGACGCATTGGCTCGACCGCTTTCTGGATAGGTACCTCGCAGCCGGTATCGAGATCTCGCGCGAAGAGCTGGACCCCGCCTTCGACCACGCGAATCGCGCCGGCTATCGCGCGGGCAAGGTGATGCAGCGTTTCGGATTGAACGAGCTGGTGCGCTTCCTGGTGGGAAATCAGTTCGAATATCTGCGCAAAGAAGGCTCCGGACGAATTCGCGCGATGCTCGAGACGGCCGGCGCGCAGGGGCGCTATCGCACGGTCGAGGAGATAACCGCGGCATTCGCGAGCGACACCGGAGCAGGTCTCGCGCACAGCCGCGGAGTGCTCGAAGATCTCAAGGCGCGCTATCGGCTCGGCGTGGTGTCGAACTTTTATGGCAACCTCGATCGGATTCTTGCCGAGGCCCGGCTCGACAAGCTCTTCGACGCGATGATCGATTCGAGCCGAATCGGAATCTTCAAGCCCGAGCCAGGGATCTTTGCGGCCGCATTGAAAGCCCTCAAGGTCGCGCCATCCGGCGCCGCGATGGTCGGCGATTCAATTGAGAAAGATTGCGCGCCGGCGCATCGGCTCGGCCTCAAGACCGTATGGTACCGCCCATCCGATCAGTTCGATCGCGGCGCGATGGCTCCAAAAGCGGACGCGCGCGTCGATTACACGATTCACGCGCTCGGCGAGCTTAAGAGTATCAAGTGGTGAACAACTTGCAGGGCGCGATTATCGCGGCGGGACGCGGCGAGCGCCTCCGGCAGTCGGGCGCCGCCGACCTGCCCAAGCCTCTGGTCGAGATCGGTGGCGAGCTGATGCTGGCGCGGCAGGCGCGCGCGATGCTCACGGCGGGCGCGTCGGAGGTGCTCGCGATAATCAATTCGGAGACCGCCACGGTAATTGAACATCGCAAGCTCGCGATGCCGCCAGGATTACGCGTGATGGTGCGCGATACCGCGAACTCGATGGAGTCGCTGCTCGCGCTCGGCGAGCAGCTCGCGTTCGGCGAGACATCCGCAAGATTCCTGCTCGCCACCGTCGACGCCGTGATCGAACCGCATGAGTTCGCGCGCTTCACCGAGCGCGCGCTTGCGATGACGGCGCCCGGCGAGCAGGCCGGCAGCGATGCTCGCTTCGATGGCGTGCTCGGCGTGGTCAAATGGCGCGGCGACGATCGCCCGCTTTTCACAGAAGTAACCACTGCGGGGTTGATCACGCGATTGGGAGGCGCGGAGACTTCTCTGGTGACAGCCGGGATTTATCTGCTGCCCGCGCGAATCTTCGGCTTTGGCGAAACAGCACGGAATCGCGGGCTCGACGCGATGCGCAAGTTTCTCGCGATGCTTATCGAAAACGGAGTGCGCCTCGGCGCGCTCGAGCTCGAGAGCGTAATCGACGTCGACGAAGCGGCGGATTTGGCAGCGGCCCGCGCGGCCGCCGTACGCAGTGGAACCGGGAGCGGCTGAAGGAATTTAAGATGAGTTATCGAGCGATTGGTATTTATCGCGAGCCCGAATACTCGCCCGGCAAGGTCGAGGCCGACGCCCAAATCCTTGACGGCGTGTTGGCCGAGCTCGCGCGCGAGGGAGTCCAGACTGCCGCAATCCGTGCGGCGGATTTCGCCGCGAGAGCGGTTGAGCCTGCCGACCTGCTGCTCGCGATGTGCCAGGGCGAGCGCGCGTTGCGCCGGCTCGCCGAGGCCGAGCAGGACGGCGCGGTGGCTATCAACTCCGCGCTCGCGATCCGAAACTGTTATCGCGATCTGCTCGCGTCCGGCCTCGCGCGTTCCGGCGCCCCCGCGCCGCGCGGCGCGCTGGTGCCGACTTCGGTGCCGCTCGATCTACGCGCGCTCGACGGCGTCGATCCCGCCCTCGCGGTGTTCGTCAAGCGCGGCGACCTCCATGCGCTGGGCCCTGACGATGTGCAGCGCGTCGTCGGCCGCGCGCATCTGGAGGCGACGCTCGAAAGCTTCGCGCGCCGCCGGATCAAATTCGCATACGTGCAGCAGGAAGCCGAAGGCCGCGTGGTGAAATTTTATGGCGTGAGCGGCGGCACCTACTTCACGGCGCTGCTCGACGATGAAATACCCGAGGGCGCGATGAACCGGCTGGCCGAGGCCGCCGCGCGCGCGGCTGCCGCACTCGGCCTCGAGACCTGGGGGGGCGACGCGGTCTTGAGTGGCGAGCGATTTGCGATTATCGACTTTAACGACTGGCCCAGCTATAGCCGGGTACGCGAGCAGGCCGCGCGCGCGATTGCGCGCCGCGCGATGGCGCTGCTGTCGCGGCCGCGCTGAGGATTAATTGCGGCTCGGCTCGGTTCGCGGCTCGGCTCGATCAACAATTCGGAAAGCACTTGATCAAGAATAAAAAAAGGACATATCGGACTTCGTCACCCCTGATGGCATCCAGCAACGGAAAACTACCGAGTATCAAGACTCCCGTCCCCGGGCCCAAGTCCCGGGAAATTTTCGACGCCGAACAGAGCTATATAGCCCCTGGGCGCCAGCGTATTTCGCTGCTCGCCGGACTCGCGTTCGATCACGGCGAGGGCGCGACGCTAACCGACGCGGACGACAATGTGTACGTCGACTTCTTCGCGGGAGTCGCGGTCGCGAGCCTCGGTCATGGGCATCCGCGACTTGCGCAGGCGCTCGCGCACCAGGCCTCGCGCCTGATGGTCGGAACGTTCGCGACCAGGGAACGCGCCGAGGCGTTTCGCCTTCTCGCGGAAGTCGCGCCCGGCAATCTCAAGCGCGCGCATCTCTACAGCGGCGGCGCCGAGGCGGTCGAGGCAGCGCTGCGCCTCGCCCGCTCCGCCACCAAGAAGCACGAGGCGGTCAGTTTCTGGGGCGGATTCCACGGCAAGACCGGCGGCGTGATGGGCCTTATCGGCGACGAATCGAAGCATGATTACGGACCATTGCCGGGCGGCCAATACCAGGTGCCCTACGCCGACTGCTATCGGTGTCCGTTCAAGCTGGAATATCCGTCGTGCGGGCTCTACTGCGTCGACTTCGCGCGCCAGCAGATCAAGAACAGCTCCGCGGGCGCGATCGCGGCGATCGTCGTCGAGCCGATGCAGGGAACCGCCGGCAACGTAATCCCCCCGGACGACTGGCTGCCCGCTATCAAGTCGGTCGCCGAAGACAACGGCGCGTTGCTGATCGCCGACGAGATGATCACCGGCTTCGCGAGAACCGGAAAGATGTGGGGCGTCGAGCACAGCGGCGTCAAGCCGGACATCGTAACGGTTGGCAAGGGGATGGGCTCCGGATTTCCGGTCTCCGGCGTGCTGCTCAGCGACGAGCTCGGTAAGGCCGAGCCGTTTTCGAAACCGAGTGCGTCGTCGTCGAGCTACGGCGGAAATCCGCTAGCGGCGGTCGCCGTCGCGGAAACCATCAAGGCGATCAAGAGCGAGAAGCTGGTCGAAAATTCGCGCAAGGTCGGCGCCGCGATGCTCAACCGGCTGCTCGAGTTCACCGAGAAATACGAATTCGTCGGCGACGTGCGCGGCAAAGGGCTGATGATCGGCATCGACCTGGTCCGCGATCGCAACACGCGCGAGTTGTTGAGCCGCAAAATCACCGAGCTCATCTTTAAGGAATCGCTCAGGCGCGGTCTCGTGATCATGGGATATTTCCCGCGCGTCCGGATTAATCCGCCGCTGGTGATAACCGAGGCCCAGGCGGAGGCCGGCGTCGCGATCCTCGATGAAGTCTTCGCTCACGTTCGCGATCACGTCGACTGGCGCGCCGCCTGATTCGCGATAGTTGACCTTCTCGAAGCTGGTGAAAGCCTAAAGCTTAAATTCGCGATGGCTGTTGACGCGGGAAACGTCGGGCTGTTCTGCGATCTCGCGGGCACCCTGGTCAAACTGGACGAGACTCGCGAGCTCCCGCTCGATCGCAATGGCAACATCGTCGTCGAGCTGATGCCGGGAGTCGCGGAAAAGTTGCGCCCGATGCGCGACCATCTGGTCTTCGTCGTCACCAACCAGGCCGGGGTGAAGCGCGGGCGGCTCACCATGGAACAAGTCGAGGCCGCGATGATGGAGCTCGATCGCCAGCTCGGCGGAATCCTGACCGCGTGGCTGATCTGCCCGCATGACGACGCCGATGGATGCGAATGCCGCAAGCCCAAGGGCGGCATGATCGTCGAGCTCGGTGAGATACACGGCGTCGATCTGAAAGCCTCGACGGTGGTTGGCGATCAGGAGAAGGACGAGCAGGCGGCCAAGGCCGCCGGCGTCGGCACCTTCGTCTATGCCAGCGAGTTTTTTGCGCGTCACTAATTGATGCAGTTGAAAGACTGCGCGATGCAGTCCGCATCCGGCGCAGGAATCCTCGCGCGTTCGAATTCAGGTAGCAAAACCGTCTCGGCGCGGTTGGCAGCGCGATTGCTCTCTGTTTCTCGCGGCAGCGCGATGGCGCCGCCGTCGATTCGAATAGGAGGACCCATCGCCAATGCTCGGTTCAATCGTCATAGGACTAATCGCCGGATGGCTGGCAGGTAAGATTGTCAGTGGAGAGGGCTACGGCGTGGTGGGCGACATTCTGCTCGGACTGGTCGGCGGCGTGATCGGCGGATGGCTGTTCGGTGCGTTCGGCATGCATGCGCATCATGCAATCGGCGCGCTGATCGTCTCGACGACCGGCGCAACGGCGCTGGTGTGGGGCGCTCATCTGCTGATCGACGACGACCAGCCTGACCTCATGCGCCTCCACCACTGGAATTGAAATTGAAATTGAATTGACGCGGCACAATTGCTCGCGGGCGCGGCGCCCGAGCGCCACGGGTAGTCTGCGTCTCCGATTTCGCGCTAGATAGTCGAAGCACGAACTCGTTCGGAGGCGCACATGAAAATCGGAGTTCTGTCGTTTGTCGCGACTTACACTGAAGACCCCGGCACCGTCGCCCGCAGATGCGAGGCGCTCGGGTTCGAATCGTTCTGGCTCCCCGAGCACGCGATAATTCCCGTCGAGCACAAGACTCCATATCCGCGGAGCCGCGACGGAAAAATTCCCGACGACTATTCGCACATAATCGATCCGTTCGTCGGGCTCGCATTCGCGGCTGCCGCGACCAAAACGATCAAGCTGGCGACCGGCGTGTGCCTTGTGCCAGAACACGATCCACTCGTGCTCGCGAAATCGGTGGCGACCCTCGATCACTTCTCAGGCGGGCGATTCCTGTTCGGTGTCGGCGCGGGATGGCTGCGCGACGAGTCGGAAATCATGGGCGTCGATTTTCGCCGGCGCTGGCCGCTGACGCGCGAATATCTGCGCGCGATGAAGGAGCTGTGGACCAAACCCGAGGCGAGCTTCGAAGGCGAGTTCGTGAAGTTCCCGCCGGTGAAAAGCAACCCGAAGCCCGCGCAGAAACCGCATCCGCCGATTCTGATCGGCGCCGGCGGCGAGCGCGCGCTCAAGAACACCGCGCTGGTCGGAGACGGATGGGCGCCGATCGCGCTCGCGCCCGCGCAATTGAGAGAGCAGCTCCAGACGCTGAAGCAGCTCTGCGACCAGGCCGGCCGCGACGCCCGCAAAATGGATATCACCGTGTTCGCTCCCGTCGGCGGTAAGGAGCCGCGCCGCGCGCTGGACGAATACGCCGAGGCGGGGGCGCATCGGCTGGTGCTGTTCCCGTCTTCGCTCGCGCCCGGCAAGGCGGAGGGAGTGCTGACGGACCTCGCCAGGCAATGGATCGCGTGATTGCCAGGAAGCTGATTCGCGTGATCGACTCGGACACGTGCGCGCGCGCGTGAAGCTCCGCGGCGCAATCTCCGGCTTCGGCGAGGTCGCGGCGCGAGCGCATCTGCCCGGCTGGCGCACCCGCGAAGACCTCTCGATCGTCGCAGTGCACGAGCCGGTCTCCGCGCGACGTCACGAGGCGCTGCGGCTCATCAAAAACGTCCGCGTGTATGACGACCTCGAGCTGATGCTCGATGGCGAGGCGCTCGACTTCGTCGATATCGCGAGCCCGCCGGCGCTCCATGCCGTCGCGGCCCGTGCGGCGCTGAAGTCGGGCGCGCACGTTATCGTCGAGAAGCCGCTGTGCCTCGGCCTCACCGAGTTCGACGCGCTCGCGCACCTCGCTCGCAACAACTCCCGCGTGCTGATGTGCGTGCATAACTGGAAGTTCGCGCCGCCGTATGCCGCCGCGCACGATGCGATCGCAGCGGGACGGCTTGGCGCGCTGCGCTACGCCGCGCTCGATAGGTTCCGCGTCGAGCCGGCAGGCGCGGGCGGCGCCGGCGCGAAGTGGCGCGCGTCGGCGGAGACCGGCGGGGGAATCCTCGTCGACCATGGATGGCACGTCTTCTATCTGATGCGATGGCTGATGGGCGATGCGTCGCCGGTTGCGATCTCGGCGCGCATCGAGTCGGGCTCGCGAGCGCGCGGCGGTGGCGCTGGTCAGGCGAGGGCCGCCGCGGGCGTCGCCGAAGACCTGGCCGACCTGCGCGTCGTATTTTCCGATGGGCGACTCGCGCGCGCGCATCTGTCGTGGCGAGCGCCGGCGCGGCGCACCAGCGCCATCCTCTACGGCGACAAGGGGATGCTCGAGATCGACGATGATCGCGTGACGTTCACCGGCCGCGATGGCGCGCGCGAGGATCTCTCCCGCGCTGATGCGCCCGACGACTCGTATCATTCGGCGTGGTTCGCCGCGATGGCCGAGGCGTTCGAGCATGCCGTCGCCGCAGGTCCTGGCGCTGCCGCGGCGACTGCCAATCTTGCCGAGGCGCGCGACGTGCTCGCGATGATCGTCGCGGCGCGGGAGTCGGCCGCGCGCGACGGAGTCGAGATCGCGATCGCAGTCGCGGGGTGACGATCTTTTGGTTCCCCGGGTTACAGACCGGAGGGCGACCAGGTTGACAAACCGCCTGTTGATACCCGCCTGACCGAGCGGACTGTGTCTCTTGACTTTCGAGAATGTAACAGTAAAGTTACCGTTGACCGAAAGGTTAGCCGGGCAATTGACCCCCTCCTTTCATCAACTTAGCCATAGATTATCCTTAGTTAGTCTGAATTATGGCCACCACCACGCATCCGCAGCCTCCCCGACCCGGCCGCCGTTGTGCGATGGTCGCAGGAGCCCGGTTCCGGCTCGCGTAGCATGGGCTCCCAGGAAAAAGCTCCCGCCGCCGCCGAGGCGCGTCCTCAGCCGCAGGATTCCCGCGACGAAATCCTCAAGGCCGCGATGCGCCTGTTCGCCAGCCGCGGCTTCCACGAGACCTCCATGTCCGAGGTCGCCCGCGAGGCGCACGTCAGCAAAGCCCTCATCTTCTGGCATTTCAAGACCAAGGAGGAGCTCTTCCTCGCGGTGCTCACCCGCCTCCTCGAGCCCTACTTTATCGATTTTGCCGAGGAAGCCAGCGCGCTGGACGAGCGCGCCCAAATCATCAAGCTGGTTGAATTCTATCTCCACTTCGTCCGCGAGAACGCAAGCTCGGTCCGCTTCTTCCTGGCGCAGATGCTTCACGACCAGAGTCTGTCCGAGGGCCTCAACGACCAGGTCCTGAAGCTCTACGGCGGCTTCCGCGCAATGTTAGTCGAGCTACTCGGGCGGGCCCAGGCCAAGGGCCTCTGCACCCATCGCTTTGTTCCCGACGCCGCCGCCAGCTTCCTGCTCTCGGCGCTCAACGGGTTGATGATCGAGCAGTTGTTCGTGGGGAACAGCGCCATCGACTCGGAGGGCGCGGTGGTGATGGTCGGTCAATGGTTGTTCGGTGACGATCAAGCCTCGTCGGGACCACGCAGGGACTAAACCCTACTACCAGCTTCTGGGGGAGCGCACGACCATGAGAGTACCACTGAGACTGATGATTGACCTTGGCCGCTACATGCGTGACAAGCGGCGCGCGGGCGAACAGTATTTCCCGCTGGTCCTGATGCTCGAGCCGCTGCATGCCTGCAATCTTGCCTGTATCGGATGCGGCCGGATCGTCGAGTACAAGGAGACCATCCGCGACCAGATGCTGCTCGAAGAGGCTCTGGAAGCCTCCGAGGAGGCGGGCGCGCCGATCGTCTCGATCTGCGGCGGCGAGCCGTTGATGTACAAGCATATCGTCCCGCTTACCCTTGGGCTTATCGAGCGCAAGCGCCACGTGCAGATGTGCACCAACGCGCTGCTGCTCGAGCGTTTCGTCAAGAAGGTCCCGCCCAGCCCCTATCTGAGCTTCAACGTTCATATCGACGGGATGCGCGAGACCCACGATCGTATCGTCGATCGCGACGGGGTGTTCGACACCTGCGTGAGAATGATCAAGATGCTCAAGTCCCGGGGCTACCGGGTGCAGACCAACTCGACGATTTTCCGCGACACTTCGGCCGATGAGATCGAAGAGCTGATCAAAATGCTCGCGGGTCTCGGCGTCGACGGGATGCTGCTCACGCCCGGATTCCATTACCAGGTGCTGAGCAACGACGAGATCTACATGAAAAAAGAGGAGATGCCGGTCAAGTTCAAGCGCGTCCGCAAGCTCGCCGACGACTACAAAATCATCAACACTCCGATTTATCTCGACTACCTGGTCGGCGACCGCGACCTCCTGTGCAGCCCATGGACTACCGTCACGCGCAATCCGCGCGGATGGAAGGGGCCTTGCTATCTGATAACCAACGGTCACTACAAGACCTTCAAAGAGTTACACGCCGCGACCGATTGGGAGTTCTACCGCACCAAGCAGGACATCCGATGCCGCGACTGCAAGCTGCATTCAGGCTTCGAGGGCACCGTCGCGCTCGACTTCGGCAAGAAGCTCAAGGACTCGTGGCGCATGGTGCGCCATTACGTGGCGTAGGTTGTTGAGGCGCGTGCCCGGCCGCCGGCCGGTTCCGCGGCGGGCCGCGGGACAGCTTGCGATGACCGTGTCCGCTACTGTGGGCGCGACCGGTTGCGAAATCCGAATCCGATGCGGTGCCAGCCGCAGCACTACGAAACAAAAGGCGTGTTTGACCTCGACTGCTATCTCAAAGAGCGCGCACAATTGATCGAGCGCGCGCTCGCCCAATGTGTTCCCGAAAGAACCGGCCCCGCCGCCGTTCTTTCCGAGGCGATGCGTTACAGTCTGCTTGGTGGCGGCAAACGGCTGCGTCCGATCCTGGTCCTCGCGGCGTGCGAGGCGGTCGGCGGCAGAGTCGAGTCTGCGATGGGCCTCGCGTGCGCGATCGAGATGATTCACACCTACTCACTCATCCACGACGACCTGCCGTGCATGGACAACGACGATTTCCGCCACGGCCGGCCGTCCAATCACAAAGTCTATGGCGTCGCGTTCGCGACCTTGGCCGGCGATGCGCTGCTGACCGACGCGTTCA
>DATDGX010000193.1:0-20281 GCA_036521875.1 Binataceae bacterium (SeqCode) | reverse complement strand
ACGATCGTTTTGATCGGCAGCTTATGCGACGCCAGGCGCATCGCCTCGTGCGCTGTCACCGAATCGACCCCTTCCATCTCGAACAGGATACGCCCGGGACGCACCACCGCCGTCCAGCCCTCGGGCGAGCCCTTGCCCTTGCCCATCCGGGTTTCCGCCGGCTTCTTGGTGAACGGCTTGTCCGGGAAGACGCGAATCCACACGCGGCCGCCGCGCTTGATATGCCGGGTGAGCGCGATTCGAGCCGCTTCCAGAGCGCGCGCGTCGACTCGGGCAGTCTCGGTCGCCTTGAGCCCGAAATCGCCGAAGGCGAGCTCGAGCCCGCGCGACTCCGCGCCACGGACGCGTCCCTTCTGGATTTTGCGCCACTTTACTTTTTTCGGTTGCAGCATCTGCAGTTACTAATATCGAGCTACTTACTACTATCCGCCTACCTAATGACTATTACCGTGTCGGCCTACTGACTATACCTATATCGAGCGGCTGACTATTACCCGGCTACTAAGTTATTTCCCGCTACTGCTGCTGCGCGTGCACCCCGGTACGTTTCGCTTCTTCTTCCTGGCGGGTCAGGATTTCGCCGCGGAAGATCCATGCCTTGACCCCTATCTGTCCGTAAGTCGTGCGCGCTTCCGCGAAACCGTACGCGACGTCCGCGCGCAGCGTCTGCAGCGGCACGCGGCCCTCGCGATACCATTCCGAGCGCGCAATCTCGGTGCCGCCCAGCCGTCCCGCGACGTGAACCTTGACTCCCAGCGCGCCCATCCGCATCGCGCGCGTCACCGCTTCCTTCATCGCGCGGCGGAACGCGACGCGCCGCTCGAGCTGCAGCGCGATATTCTCGGCGACCAGTTGCGGGTCGAGGTCGGGGCGCCGCACCTCGTGAATATTGATGAACGCTTCCTTGCCCTTCATCATTTTCTGGATGTCGGTCTTGAGCTTGTCGATCTCGACGCCCTTCTTTCCGATCACGATTCCGGGCCGCGCGGTGTGGATATTGATCTTGGCCTTGTTGGCCATCCGCTCGATCTCGATTCGCGAGATCCCGGCATGGTAGAGCCGCTTCTTGATGAACTCGCGCAGCCGCAGGTCTTCGTGCAGCAGGTCTGCGTAGCCGTGATTGGCGTACCATTTCGAGTCCCAGCCCTCGATAATTCCCAGGCGGAGCCCGCGCGGATGTGCCTTCTGTCCCATAAAAAATCCTTTACGACGCCAGCTCGTCGACTATCACCATCAGATGCGTGGTGCGCTTGAGCAGCGGCGTCGCCATCCCGCGCCCGCGCGGCAGCGACCGCTTCCAGGTCGGTCCGGTGTCGGCTACGGCGCGCTTGACGTAGAGCTTGTCCTCGTCGACGTTCTGCTGGTCGCGCGCGTTGGCGACCGCGGCGAGAATCGTCTTGGAGAGAAACTTGGCGCCCTTCTTGGGCGTGAACTCCAGAATGGAAAGGGCGTGATCGACTTTCTTGCCCGCGACCAGATCGCACACCAGCTTGAGCTTGCGCGGAGAGATCCTGATGTAGCGGCTGCGCGATATGGATTCCATCGGATTAAATTCAATCGGATTCAGCTCGAATCGATCTGCCTTGATTTTTGTTTGCCGCTCTTAAGCCTTGGGCCGTGGCGCGGCCGCCGCGGCAGGTGCTGCGGCGCCGGCCGGGGGCGCCGACGGCATAGGGGCCGACTTGATCTCGCCCTTGCGATCGCCGGCGTGGCCGTGAAAGATCCGCGTCGGTGAGAACTCGCCGAGCTTGTGCCCGACCATATTTTCCGTGCAGTACACCGGCATGAATTTGTGACCGTTATGCACCGCGAAAGTGAGCCCGACCATGTCGGGCGTGATCATCGAGCGGCGCGACCAGGTGCGGATGATGCGCTTGTCGCCCGAAGCCGAAGCGGCGGTCACCTTGCTCTGCAGATGCCCGTCGACGAAGGGGCCTTTTTTGGTTGATCGTGGCATCTCAGGAATGTTTCCCGCGCGGCCGGCGGCTGACGATATACTTGTCCGACGGCTTCTTGCTCCGCGTCTTATAACCCTTGGCCGGCTGCCCCCACGGCGACTGCGGATGGTTGCCCTTCGAGCGTCCCTCGCCGCCGCCATGCGGATGGTCAACCGGATTCATCGCTACTCCGCGCACGTGCGAGCGCTTGCCGAGATGGCGGCTGCGGCCCGCCTTGCCAATCGAAATATTTTCAAAGTCGATATTGCCGACCTGTCCGAGCGTGGCGCGGCATTCCGCCTGCACCATCCGCTGCTCGCCCGACGGCAGTTTCAGCAGCGCAAACTTTCCTTCCTTGGCCATCAACTGCGCCTGGGTGCCGGCGCTCCGCGCGAGCTGCGCGCCCGCGCCCGGCTTCATCTCGATCGCGTGGACGATCGAGCCGAGCGGGATATGGCGCAGCTTGAGCGCGTTGCCCGGCTTGATGTCCGCCTTCTCGCCCGATTCGACCTTGTCGCCGACCTTGAGCCCGACCGGCGCCAGGATGTAGCTTTTGGCGCCGTCGGCATAGTGGAGCAGCGCCAGGTTGGCGGAGCGATTTGGATCGTACTCGAGCGCCGCGACCACTGCCGCGACGCCGTCATGAGTGCGTTTGAAATCGATCAGCCGCAGGCGGCGCTTGTGCCCGCCGCCGCGATGGCGCGAGGTCATGCGGCCCTTGTTGTTGCGGCCGCCAGTGCGCTTGATCGGCACCAGCAGGTTTTTCTCCGGCGGCTTCGCGGTGAGATCTGAAAAATCGGCCACCTGCATAAAGCGCTGCCCGGGGGTGCGCGGGTTTAACTGTATAATCGCCATCGGATGCTTCGCCGTGAAATTTTGCGCGCTAGAGCCCTTCGAAAAACTCGATGCGGTCGCCTTGCTTGAGCGTCACGTAAGCCTTCTTCCAGTCGGTCTTGCGGCCCTTACTGACTCCGCGGCGGCGTTCCTTGCCCATGAAGTTGCTGGTGCGCACTTTGACCACGGTGACCTTGAACAGCTGCTCGACCGCGTCGCGAATCCCAATCTTGCTCGCTTCCGGGCGCACCCGGAACACGACCTGGTTGGCCTTCTCGCCGACTGCGGTGCCCTTCTCGGTGATGAGCGGCGACATGATGAGACCTTCGAGAGTCATCGCGCCACTCCGTCGCGGCTGAGCCGCGCTTCGACCGCACGCGCCGTTTTGGTCGTCATCAGCAATTCGTCGTAGTTAAGAATGTCGTAGACGTTGAGTCCCGCGACCGGGAGCAGCTTGTGCCCCGCAAGGTTGCGCGCCGCGCGAAAAAAAACCTCGTCGCCTTCGCCGAAGATTATCAGCGCATGCGCGAGGCCCAGCTTGGCGAGCACCGCCTTGGCCGCCTTGGTCTTGGGCTCGGCGACGTCGAGCGCCTCGACCACCAGCAGCTTGCCGGCGCGGGCGCGATCGGAGATCGCGAGACACAGCGCCTGGCGCCACGCGCGCTTGGGCATCTGATACGAATAGTCGCGCGGCTGCGGCCCGAAGATTGTTCCGCCGTGACGCCAGATGGGCGAGCGGGTCGAGCCGGCGCGGGCGCGTCCGGTGCCCTTCTGTCGCCAGGGCTTGCGTCCGCCGCCGGAGATCAGGCCGCGGGTCTTGGTCGCCGCGGTTCCTGAGCGCCGGTTCGCGAGCTGCATGCGCACCGCTTCATGAAGCAGCGAGCTTGCGCCGTCGCGGCCGAACACTGCGCCTGCGACTTCAAACTCGCCGGCGCGCTCGTGCGACGCCGAAAAGAGCGGGAGCTTGATCGCGTCCGGTGGCGGAGAAGACTGTGCCTTGCGCTCACGCATCGGCGGCCACCTGTTGCGATTTGCGCTTGGGACGCGCGGCATGCTCGACGATCACGATCGAATTGTCGGCGCCAGGCACCGAGCCCGCCACCACGATCGCATTGTCGTCGGGCATTATTTCGATAATTTCCAGATTCAGGATGGTAGCGGTCACGTTGCCCATCTGCCCCGCCATCCGCATCCCCTTGCGCACGCGTCCAGGGTAGGAACGGTTGCCGATCGAGCCGCCGTGGCGAAAGTACTCGTGGGTCCCGTGCGAGCCGGGGAAGCCGGAAAAGTGATGGCGCTTGATGACGCCGGCATAGCCGCGGCCCTTGGACACGCCGCGTATGTCAACCTGGTCGCCCTGCGTGAAAACCTCGCCTGCGCTAATCGCCTGCCCAAGCGCGAGTTCCGCGTTGCCACGACGGGGGAATTCTGCCGATTTTACTCCGGCGGCGATTTTCGCCTTAGCGAAATGGCCGCGCTCCGGGCTGCTCACCCGCGACAGCTTCTTCTTGCCGAAAGTAACCTGGACGGCGTCGTAACCGTCGGCCGGCTCGCTCTTGAGCTGGGTCACGGTGCACGGGCCGAGCTGAATAACGGTAACCGCACGCACGCGCCCAGCGGTATCCGTAAGCTCGGTCATCCCGAGTTTCTTTCCGATTAGTCCGGTAAGCATCGCGGGCTACTCGAGTTTGATCTCCACGTCGACGCCGGCGGCAAGGTCGAGCTTGCCGAGCGCGTCGATAGTCTGCTGCGTCGGCTCCAGCACGTCGAGCAGGCGCTTGTGCGTGCGGATTTCGAAGTGCTCGCGCGACTTCTTGTCGACGTGCGGAGAGCGGTTCACGGTGAAGCGCTCGATTCGGGTCGGCAACGGGATGGGTCCCGCCACGCGGCCACCGGTGCGCCGGATAGTGTCTACGATTTCGCGCACCGACTGGTCGAGCAGGCGGTAATCGTACGCCTTGAGACGTATGCGTATCTTTTCGTTCATCCTCGATGCCTTGCTCGAATCCTCTCCTGCCGCGCCCGCTCGCTGCTACCGCTTCGCTCCCGACTTCTGCCCCGCGCCAAACCCCTGCCCCGATCCAATCCAGTACCGGCGTGCCTGATCGCTCTGCTGCCGTATTCAATACCTGCTTAAGAGATCACCCGCACCCGTTACTTCACGATTTTCGAGATGACCCCGGCGCCGACGGTGCGTCCGCCCTCGCGGATAGCAAAACGCAATCCTTCGTCCATCGCGACCGGCGTAATCAGCTCGCCGCTAATCTTGATGTTGTCGCCCGGCATCACCATCTCGGTACCCTCGGGCAGGCTTAGAACTCCGGTCACGTCGGTGGTGCGGAAATAAAATTGCGGGCGGTAGCCGGTGAAGAACGGGGTATGGCGGCCGCCTTCGTCCTTGGTCAGGATGTATGCCGACGCCTCGAAGTTGGTGTGCGGCGTAATCGAGCCGGGCTTCGCGAGCACCTGCCCGCGC
The DNA here is from genome assembly GCA_036521875.1 of Binataceae bacterium (SeqCode). Lineage (GTDB taxonomy): Bacteria > Desulfobacterota > Binatia > Binatales > Binataceae > DATDGX01. Next base: position 15,034 of record DATDGX010000193.1, on the reverse strand, counting down.
TCGACGTCTTCCCGCTTGAGGCCGCGCAGCAGCACGCCGATATTGTCACCCGCCTGTCCCTGGTCGAGAAGCTTGCGGAACATCTCGACGCCGGTCACCACCGTTTTGGTGGTGTCGCGGAAGCCGACGATTTCGACTTCCTCACCGACCTTGATCTTGCCCTGATCGACGCGGCCGGTGACCACGGTGCCACGGCCCGAGATCGAGAACACGTCTTCAATCGACATCAGGAAAGGCTTTTCGATCTCGCGCACCGGCTGCGGCACGTAGTTGTCGACCGCGTCCATCAGCTCGAGAATCGGCTTCCATTCGGGGCCGTCGGCGTTGGCGTTGAGCGCCTTGAGCGCGCTGCCGCGGATGACCGGAACGTCGTCGCCGGGGAAGTCGAACTTCTTCAGCAGGTCGCGGACCTCGAGCTCGACGAGATCGAGCAATTCGGGATCGTCGACCATGTCGACCTTGTTCATGAACACCACGATCGACGGCACGCCGACTTGGTGGGCGAGCAGGATATGCTCGCGCGTCTGCGGCATCGGGCCGTCGTTGGCGGCGACCACCAGGATTGCGCCGTCCATCTGGGCGGCGCCGGTGATCATGTTCTTGATGTAGTCGGCGTGGCCCGGGCAATCGACATGCGCGTAGTGGCGCTTGGCGGTTTCATACTCGACGTGCGCGATCGCGATGGTGATACCGCGCTCGCGTTCCTCAGGCGCCTTGTCGATCTGATCGAACGCCATGAAGGTGGCCATTTTCTTAGACGCCAGCACCTTGGTGATCGCGGCGGTAAGGGTGGTCTTGCCGTGGTCGATGTGGCCGATCGTGCCGACATTGGCATGCGGCTTGGTCCGTTCGAATTTCGCCTTGCCCATGGTTTAGCCTCCGCTCGGGAGCCTCTCTCCTTATACTTGTGCGTGCGCGCCGCTCAGGCGCGCGCCGCGCGCGTCTCGCCCGTTTCGGCGTTGCGCGCAGTTAATTCTTCGAAAATATTGCGCGGTACGGGTTCGTAGGCCCCAAACTGCATCGTGTAGTTGGCACGGCCCTGAGTCATCGAGCGCAGCCGCGTCGCATAACCGAACATGGTGGCGAGCGGCACGCGCGCCTCGATCACTTGTGCACCGGCGCGGCCCTCCATGTCGAGGATTTTGCCGCGGCGCCCGTTCAGATCGCCGATAACCTCGCCCATGAATTCCTGCGGCGTCACCACTTCGACGTCCATCACCGGTTCGAGCAGGATCGGGTCGGCCTTCTCGCAGGCTTCCTTGAATGCGATCGAGCCCGCAATCTTGAACGCGATTTCCGACGAGTCGACTTCGTGGTACTTGCCGTCGAGCAACGTAGCCTTGAGGTCGACCATCGGATACCCGGCGAGCACGCCGTTCTCCATCGCCTCTTTGACGCCGTCCTCGACCGAGCCGATGAACTGGCGCGGAATCGATCCGCCCTTGGTGCCGTCGACGAATTCGAAGCCGGAGCCCTTGCCGAGCGGCTCAATACGCAGCTCGACCACGCCGAACTGGCCGTGGCCGCCGGTCTGGCGGACGAAGCGGCCTTCCGCCTCCGAGGCTTTGCGGATCGTCTCGCGATAGGCGACCTGCGGCTTGCCGATGTTGGCGTCGACTTTGAACTCGCGCAGCATCCGATCGACGATGATCTCGAGATGCAACTCGCCCATCCCGGCGATGAGCGTCTGCGCGGTCTCGCGATTGACGCTGACCCGGAACGACGGATCCTCTTTGGCGAGCTTCTGGAGCGCCTCGGAGAGCTTCTCCTGGTCGGCCTTGGTCTTGGGCTCGATCGCAATCTGGATGACCGGCGCGGGGAACTCGATCGATTCGAGAATAATCGGATGCTTCTCGTCGCAGATGGTATCGCCGGTGGTGGTGTCGCGCAGACCCACTGCGCAGATATCGCCCGCGAAGACTTCCGAGATCTCTTCGCGCTTGTTCGCGTGCATCTTGACCAGGCGCCCGATTCGTTCGCGCTTGCCCCTGGTCGCGTTGAGCACCGAACTGCCCGATTCCAGCCGCCCCGAGTAAACGCGAACGAAAGTCAACGTTCCGATGTACGGGTCGGTCATGATCTTGAAAGCGAGTGCGGAGAACGGCTCGTCGTCACGCGGCCAGCGCTCTTCGAGCTTGCCGTCGACCTTGCCGACCACCGGAGGGAGGTCCTTCGGCGAGGGCAGGTAGTCGATCACCGCGTCGAGCATCGGCTGCACGCCCTTGTTGCGGAACGCGGAGCCGAGCACCACCGGGAAGATTGCCATTTTGAGGGTGGCGGCGCGAATCGCGGCGCGAATTGCCTCGGTCTCGGGAACCTTGCCTTCGAGGTAGGCCTCCATGATCTTCTCGTCGTGATCCGCGAGCGACTCGATCATCTTGTCGCGGTAGCCCGCAACCTGCGCTTTCTGGTCCTCGGGTATCTCGACGATGCGGAAGCTGGCGCCGAGACGATCCTCGTCCCAGATCATCGCCCTCTGCTCGACCAGATCGATCAAGCCAGTAAACTTTTCCTCGTTGCCGATGGGAAGCTGGATGACCAGCGGCGTCGCCTTGAGCTTGTCGCGCATCTCCTGGACGACGCGCTCGAACTCGGCGCCCACGCGGTCCATCTTGTTGATGAACGCAATTCGCGGGACGCGATACTTGTCGGCCTGCCGCCACACGGTCTCCGATTGCGGCTCGACGCCGCCGACCGCGCAGAACACTGCGACCGCGCCGTCGAGAACGCGCAGGCTTCGCTCCACTTCGATAGTGAAATCGACGTGGCCCGGAGTGTCGATGATATTGATACGGTGGTCGCGCCAGAAACAGGTGGTAGCGGCAGAGGTAATCGTAATGCCGCGCTCCTGCTCCTGCACCATCCAGTCCATGGTGGCGGTGCCTTCGTGCACTTCGCCGATCTTGTAGTTGATGCCGGTATAATAGAGGACCCGCTCCGTGGTGGTGGTCTTGCCGGCATCGATGTGCGCCATGATGCCGATATTGCGCACCCGCTCTATTGGGGTCTGACGAGCCATCTAAAAATCTCGATTATTACCAGCGATAGTGGGCGAAGGCCCTGTTGGCATCCGCCATCCGATGAGTATCCTCGCGCTTCTTCACCGCACCGCCTCGATTGCCCGCGGCGTCGAGGATTTCCGCCGCCAGCCGCTCTTCCATCGACTTCTCGCTCCGTCCCCGCGCCGCCGCAACCAGCCATCGCATCGCGAGCGAGTTGCGGCGCGTTGGCCGCACTTCACTGGGCACCTGGTAGTTGGCGCCGCCGACCCGGCGCGAGCGCACCTCGACCGCGGGGCGAACGTTCTCGAGCGCGCGCTTGAAGACCACCAGGCCGTCTTCCTTGGCGCGCTCCGCCACGAGATCGACCGCGCCGTAAAAAATGCGCTCGGAGAGCGATTTCTTTCCGCGCTCCATGACCACATTCATGAACTTGGCCACGGTGCGATCGTGGAATTTTGGATCCGGAGCGACTTCCCGGACCCGGGCTTGTCCCTTGCGCGACATCTTGGTCTTCTACCTGGATCTTCTTACTTGGGTTTTTTGGAGCCGTACTTGGAGCGGCTCTTCTTGCGTTCCGTCACGCCAATCGAGTCGAGCGTGCCGCGGATGACGTGATAGCGAACGCCGGGCAAATCGCGCACGCGGCCGCCGCGAATCAGCACCACCGAATGCTCCTGCAGGTTGTGCCCCACGCCCGGGATGTAGGTATTCACCTCGATCCCGTTGGAGAGCCGCACGCGCGCGACCTTGCGCAGCGCCGAGTTGGGCTTCTTGGGCGTCGTCGTCTTCACCTGCGTGCATACGCCGCGCTTTTGCGGCGAACCTTCCAGCGCGCGCGCTTTGATCTTGAAGCGCTTCTTGACGCGCGCGTTACGAATCAGCTGGTTGATGCTCGGCACGAGTTTTCAGTTCCTAAAATCCAGTCTCTAATCTAATCATTCATTGGCCACTTTAATCGTCCACGGCCCTGTCGAATCATTCATCGCACCTGCCCATGTAGCGTGCACGTGAGGGTTGCGGAACCTCTCCGGTTGGCCGTCCGAGGTCCGGTTCCCGTTCGGCGCCAGGTTTCAGCAGGTGCGAACGCGGGAATTCAAACAAACCCCCCAAGGGCATTCGCGCCCTTGGGGGAAACATAATTATGTATGGGAAGGACCCCTTCCTGTCAATCTCCGCCCGGTGCCGGAGCCGCTAGCGACGCCGCCGGCGCCTGCAATTCCGGTTTTTCGAGCTCCTCTTCGGCCGCCGCGCCTTCCACCTTCAACACCATCTGGTTGTACTGCGGAAGGCCGGTACCCGCCGGGATTAGGCGGCCCATGATCACGTTTTCCTTGAGCCCGACCAGACGATCGATCTTGCCGTTGATGGCCGACTCGGTCAGCACTCGCGTGGTCTCCTGGAACGACGCCGCCGAGATGAAGCTCTCGGTCGAAAGCGACGCCTTGGTGATGCCGAGCAGCAGCGGCTCCGCGATCGCGGGCTCGCCGCCCTTGTTCAGCACGCGCGCGTTCACCTCGTCGAAGCGCCATTTCTCGACCTGGTCGCCGACCAGGAACTCGGTGTCGCCGACCTCCTTGATTCGCACCCGGCGCAGCATCTGACGCACGATCACCTCGATGTGCTTGTCGTTGATGCGCACGCCCTGGAGCCGGTAAATTTCCTGGATTTCGTCGACCAGGTATTTCGCCAACGCCTTCTCGCCGAGGATGGTCAGGATGTCGTGCGGATTCGACGACCCTTCCATCAGCGGCTCGCCGGCGCGCACCATGTCGCCTTCGTGGACGGAGATATGCTTGCCCTTGGGAATCAGGTACTCGCGCTTCTCGCCGATTTCCGGCGTCACCTCGACCTTGCGCTTGCCCTTGGTGTCTTTGCCGAATGACACCTGGCCGTCGATCTCGGAGATGACGGCGAACTCCTTGGGTTTGCGCGCCTCGAACAGCTCGGCGACGCGCGGGAGACCGCCGGTGATGTCCTTGGTCTTGGTGGTCTCGCGCGGGATTTTCGCGATCACGTCGCCCGGCTCGACTGCGGTGCCTTCCTGCACGTTGATGTACGCGCCGACCGGCAGAAAGTAGCGCGCGAACAGGTTCGAGTTGGGAATCTTGGCGGTCTTGCCCGAGACGTCCTTGACCGAGATGCGCGGGCGCACGTCGAGATCTTTGAACTCGACGACTACGTTGGAGCGCGCGCCGGTGCGTTCGTCGACCCGCTCCTCCATCGTCTTGGCTTCGATGATGTCGCCGTACTTAACCGTGCCGCCGACCTCGGTGATGATAGGCGTGGTGTACGGATCCCATTCGGCGACCAGCTCGCCCGCTTTCACATGATCGCCGTCCGCCTTGCGGAGTTTGGCGCCGTGGACCAGCGGATAGCGTTCGCGCTCGCGCTCGCGGATCTGGCCGTCCTCGCCCTTGATCTGCGCGGCGACCACTGCCTCTCCGTGCCGCGACATCACGATGAGATTGCCGTCGCGGCTCTTGACCGTGTTGACGCCGTGGAGCCGGATAACGCCCTCGTTGCGCGCTTCCAGCGTGGTCTGCTCGGCGCGCCGGCTCGCGGTGCCGCCGATATGGAAGGTACGCATCGTGAGCTGGGTGCCCGGCTCTCCGATCGACTGCGCCGCGATGGTTCCGATCGCCTCGCCGAGGTTGACGAGATGCCCACGGCCAAGGTCGCGTCCGTAGCACTTCACGCATACGCCCTGGCGCGACTGGCAGGTGAGCACCGAGCGAATTTTGAGCTTCTCGATGCCGGCCTCTTCGATGAGCTTGACCTTGTCCTCGTCGATCATGTTGTTGACGCGGATCAGGACCTGGTTGGTGAACGGGTCGCGGATGTCCTCGAGCGCGACGCGCCCCAGCACCCGGTCGCCGAGCCCCTCGATGATCTCTCCGCCTTCGACCAGCGGCGCCATCTCGATTCCGTCGAGCGTACCGCAATCGTCCTCAGTGATGATCGAGTCCTGCGCGACGTCGACCAGCCGCCGGGTCAGGTACCCGGAGTTCGCGGTCTTGAGCGCGGTGTCAGCGAGGCCCTTGCGCGCGCCGTGCGTCGACACGAAGTACTCGCCGACGGTGAGACCCTCGCGGAAGTTCGCGGTGATAGGCGTCTCGATGATCTCGCCCGACGGCTTTGCCATCAGGCCGCGCAGCCCGGCGAGTTGGCGAATCTGCTGTTCCGATCCGCGCGCGCCGGAGTCGGCCATGATGAAGATCGGGTTGAACGACGGCCCCGAAATTTCCTGACCCTTTTCGTCCTTGCCGTAGACTTCGGTCGACAGCCCCTTGATGACGGCGCTGCCGATTTCGTCCTGCACCTCCGCCCAGATATCGACCACCTTGTTGTAGCGCTCGCCGTCGGTGATGACGCCGTTGTTATACTGCTGCTGAATTTCGTTGACCTGCTTGCGCGCCTGGTCGAGCAGCAACGCCTTTTGCGCGGGGATCGTCATGTCCTTGATCGAGATCGAGATTCCCGCCTTGGTGGCGAATTCGAAGCCGATGTCCTTGAGCTGGTCGGCGAAGATGACCGTCGCCTTGTTGCCGGCGCGCCGGTAGACCAGGTCGATCAGGTTGCCGAGCTCCTTCTTCTTCATAGTCTTGTTGACTTCGGCGAAGGGGACCTCGGGCGGAACGATTTCATAGAGCAGCACGCGCCCCGCCGTGGTGGCTACGCGGACGAAAGCGGGCGCTGCGTTCGCGGCGTCCCTTGCCGCGGCTTCCTTGGCCGCCGCCTTCTTGCTGCGACCCTTGGTTGCCGCGACCGGCTCGGGCGCTTTCTCAGGCGCTTTGTCCGCCGGATCTTCGGCCGCCGCCGCAGGCAGCCGCACCGTGACTTTCGCGTGCAGATTCACTTCGCCATGATCGTAGGCGATTCGCACTTCTTCGGGGCACGAGAAATTCTTGCCCTCGCCCTGCGCGAGCGGCCGCTCGCGGGTCATGTAGTAAAGCCCGAGCACCATGTCCTGAGTCGGCACGATGACCGGCTTGCCGGACGCGGGCGACAGGATGTTGTTGGTTGACATCATCAGCGCGCGCGACTCGACCTGCGCCTCGATCGACAGCGGCACGTGCACTGCCATCTGATCGCCGTCGAAGTCGGCGTTGTACGCGACACAGACCAGCGGATGGAGCTGAATCGCTTTGCCCTCGATGAGCACCGGCTCGAAGGCCTGGATGCCGAGCCGATGCAGCGTCGGCGCGCGGTTGAGCAGCACCGGATGCTCGCGGATCACGTCGTCGAGGATGTCCCAGACGTCCTTGCCTTCTTTTTCGACCATCTTCTTGGCGCTCTTGATGGTCGTGACGTAACCCTTCTCCTCGAGCTTGTTGTAGATGAACGGCTTGAAGAGCTCGAGCGCCATCTTCTTGGGCAGTCCGCATTGATGGAGCCGGAGCTCGGGGCCGACCACGATGACCGAGCGCCCCGAGTAATCGACGCGCTTGCCGAGCAGGTTCTGCCGGAAGCGTCCCGACTTGCCCTTGAGCATGTCGGAGAGCGACTTCAACGGGCGCTTGGACGGCCCGGTAATCGCGCGCCCGCGCCGCCCGTTGTCGAACAACGCATCGACGGCCTCCTGCAGCATCCGCTTTTCGTTGCGGATGATGATGTCGGGAGCGTTGAGCTCGATGAGCCTTTTCAGGCGGTTGTTCCGGTTGATCACGCGCCGATAGAGGTCGTTCAAATCCGAGGTCGCGAAGCGTCCGCCGTCGAGCGGCACCAGCGGGCGCAGGTCAGGCGGAATCACCGGCAGGATAGTCAGGATCATCCACTCCGGCTTGTTGCCCGACTCGCGAAAAGCGTTGATCACCTTGAGGCGCTTGGCGACCTTCTTGCGGCGCGCCTCCGAGGCGGTCGATTTCATCTCGACCCGCAACTCCTCGGCGAGCTTGTCGAGTGCCAACTGCGAGAGCAGCACCCGCACCGCCTCGGCGCCCATCTCGGCCTTGAAGGCGTCGCCGTATTGCTCGCGCGCCTCGCGGTACTTGCGCTCGGTGAGCAGCTCCTTGTACTCGAGTGGTGTCTCGCCCTTGTCGGTCACCACGTAGCACTCGAAGTACAGGACCTTCTCGAGTTCCTTGAGCGTCATGTCGACCAGCGTGCCGATTCGCGAGGGCAACGAGCGCAGGAACCAGATGTGCGCGACCGGGGCCGCGAGATCGATATGCCCCATCCGCTCGCGCCTGACCTTCGACTGGATCACTTCGACGCCGCACTTCTCGCAGACCACGCCGCGATGGCGCATGCGCTTGTACTTGCCGCAATTACATTCGTAGTCCTTGGTGGGCCCGAAAATTTTCGCGCAGAACAATCCGTCGCGCTCGGGCTTGAAGGTCCGGTAGTTGATGGTCTCGGGTTTCTTGACCTCGCCGTGCGACCACGACCGGATCATCTCTGGCGATGCAATCGAGATCCGGATCGCGTTGAACGCGAGCGGGTTCTTGGGCTTCTCAAAAATGCCGAAGAGATCTTCCATTGCTTAACTCCCTTGGCTTCGGCGCTCAGGCCCGTTGCGGCTGTTCCAGCAGCTCTACGTTGAGACAGAGCGACTGCAGCTCTTTGACCATGACGTTGAACGACTCGGGCAATCCCGGCTCCAGGGTGTTCTCACCCTTGACGATTGCCTCGTACATCCGGGTCCGTCCCGCAACGTCGTCGGACTTGACCGTGAGCATCTCCTGCAAAGTGTAGGCGGCGCCGTAAGCCTCGAGCGCCCACACTTCCATCTCGCCCAGGCGCTGGCCGCCGAACTGAGCCTTACCGCCCAGCGGCTGCTGAGTGACCAGGCTGTACGGGCCGGTCGAGCGCGCGTGAATCTTGTCTTCGACCAGATGATGCAGCTTCATCATGTACATCACGCCGACGGTCACCGGCTGCTCGAAGGCAAGCCCGGTGCGTCCGTCGGAAAGCGTGCACTGCCCGCTGTCGGGCAGGTCGGCGCGCTTGAGCAACTGGAAAATTTCCTCTTCGCGCGCGCCGTCAAACACCGGCGAGGCGACATGGACGCCCGCCAGCGCCTTGCCTGCGAGCTTGAACACATCGGGCTCCGCGAGCTTGTCGATAAATTCCTGGTTGTCCTTGTCGGGATAGATTTCACGGAGGCGCTTGCGCATCTGCGCGACGCTGACGCCGGCCTTGAGATCCTCCGCGATCTTATGTCCCAGCTCACGCGCGGCCCATCCCAGATGAGTCTCCAGAATCTGGCCGACGTTCATGCGCGAGGGCACTCCGAGTGGATTGAGCACGATGTCGACCGGAGTTCCGTCGGCAAGGCTCGGCATGTCTTCCTCGGGCAGAATCCGTGAGAGCACGCCCTTGTTGCCGTGGCGCCCCGCCATCTTGTCGCCCACCTGCAGGCGGCGCTTGATGGCGACGAACACCTTGATCATCTTGATCACCCCCGGCGCGAGCTCGTCGCCCGCCTTCAGCCGGTCGATCTTGTTTCCGTAAAACTTCTGCACCGCTTCGACGTTGAGCTGCATCGCATCGAGCGCCATCGAGGCCTCGGTCTGCGACGCCTCGTTCTCGACGCGGACCTGCGGCCACAGCGGCGGCGGCAGCCCCTCGAGCTCCTCGGCCGCAAGCGTCTCGCCCTTCTTCAGCAGCTCGCGGCGATCATCGGACATCACGCGTCCGGCGAGCTTCTTGCCCGCCAGCGCCTTCTTGAGCTTGCGCAGCGTCTCCTGGCGAATGATGCGGATCTCCTCGCCTTCATCCTGCTTGAGGCGCTCGGCCTCCAGCGTTTCGATTTCCGTGGTGCGCTCGTCCTTGACCACGCCGCGCCGCGCGAACACGCGCCCGTCGATCACGGTGCCTTCCACGCCCGGCGGCACGCGCAGCGAAGTGTCGCGCACCTCGCCGGCTTTCTCGCCGAAAATCGCGCGCAGCAGTTTTTCTTCGGGACTGAGCTGGGTCTCGCCCTTGGGCGTGATCTTGCCGACCAGGATGTCGCCGGGGCGCACTTCCGCGCCGATCCGGATGATACCGCTGGCGTCGAGGTCCTTGAGCGCTTCCTCGCCGACGTTCGGGATGTCGCGGGTGATTTCCTCGGGTCCGAGCTTGGTGTCGCGCGACACGCACTCGAACTCCTCGATATGGACCGAGGTGAAGAGGTCTTCCTTGACCACGCGCTCGGAAATCAGAATCGAGTCTTCGAAGTTGTATCCGCCCCACGGCATGAACGCGACCAGCACGTTGCGTCCCAGCGCCAGCTCGCCCATATCGGTCGAGGGTCCGTCGGCCAGCACCGCGCCAGCCTCCACGCGCTCGCCCTTGACCACCACCGGGCGCTGATTGATGCAGGTGTTCTGATTGGAGCGCTGATACTTGATGAGATTGTAGATATCGACGCCAGCGTCGCGCAGATCGCGCGACTGTTTGTCGGCGCGAACCACGATTCGTTCCGCATCGACGCTCTCGACTACGCCGTCGCGCTTGGCGACCACGGTCACTCCCGAGTCGCGGCCGACGGTCTTCTCGAGGCCGGTTCCTACCAGCGGCGCGTCGGTCTTGAGCAGCGGAACCGCCTGGCGCTGCATGTTTGATCCCATCAGCGCGCGGTTGGCGTCGTCATTCTCGAGGAACGGAATCAGCGAGGCCGCAACCGAGACGAGCTGGTTGGGCGACACGTCCATATACTGGACGTCCTCGGCGCGGACCACGGTGAACTCGCCGCCGATTCGCGCCGAGACCAGCTCCGCGGTGAACTTGGCGTGCGCGTCGATTGGCGCGTTGGCCTGCGCGATTACCTTGTCTTCTTCGTCGAGCGCCGACAGGTACACAATACGGTCGCTGACGCGGCTGTTCTCCACTTCGCGATACGGCGTTTCGATAAAGCCGAAGTCGTTGACCCGCGCATAGGTCGAGAGCGCGGCGATCAATCCGATGTTGGGACCCTCGGGCGTTTCGATCGGGCACACGCGGCCATAGTGGGTCGGATGCACGTCGCGGACTTCGAAACCCGCGCGCTCGCGCGTCAGTCCACCCGGTCCGAGCGCGCTCAGGCGGCGCTTATGCGCGATCTCGGAAAGCGGATTGGTCTGATCCATGAACTGCGAGAGCTGCGAGGAGCCGAAGAACTCCTTGATAACCGCCGAGGCCGGCTTGTAGTTGACCAGCTCCTGCGGCATCAGGGTCTCGATATCCTGCAGGCTCATCCGCTCCTTGATCGCGCGCTCCATGCGCACCAAGCCGATGCGGAACTGGTTTTCGACCAGCTCCCCGACCGCGCGCACGCGGCGATTGCCGAGATGGTCGATGTCGTCGACCTGGCCGTTGCCGTTCTTGAGCTCGACCAGGTAGCGAACCACTTCCAGGATGTCCTCGCGCCGGAGCGTCCCCTGCTCGAGAGGCACGTCGAGCTTGAGCTTATGGTTGAGCTTCAAGCGGCCGACCTTGGACAGGTCGTAGCGTTCCGGGTTGAAGAACAGGTTGTTGAAGAAGGTGGTCGCCGTCTCCATCGTAGGCGGATCGCCGGGACGGAGGCGCCGGTAGATTTCGATTATCGCCTCTTCGGGAGTGCCGAGCTTGTCCTGCGCGAGCGTGAGCCGCAGCGGCCCGCCGCCCAGCTGCTCCTCGGTGAACAGCACTTCGATTTTTTTGATCCCGGCGGCCTTGAGCTTCTCAATCGACTCCTCGGTGAGCTCTTCGTTGGTCTGCAGGAGCACTTCGCCGGTGGAGGGATTCGGGATGTCGTGCGCGGAGACGCGGCCCACCACTTCGTCGAGCGCGATCGGAACTTCGCTTATCTTCGCTTGCTCCATCGCGCGGACGATGGCCTTGTTGAACTTGCGCCCTTCGCGCGCGATCACATCGCCCGACTTGGGATCCTTGATTTCGCGGCCGACGCGCGCGCCGAGCAGTTGCTCGGGCTTGAACTGCTTGCTGAGCTGCTTGTCGAGACTGATCACATCTTTCTTGTAAAAATAATTGAGCAGGTCCTCAGTGGTCATCCCGAGCGCGCGCAGCAGCACAGTCGCCGGGAATTTGCGCCGGCGGTCGATTCGCACGTAGAGCACGTCGCGCGGATCGAATTCGAAATCGATCCAGCTCCCGCGGTACGGAATGATGCGCGCCGAATACAACAGCTTGCCGGTCGAATGGGTGCGGCCCTTGTCGTGCTCGAAGAACACGCCGGGCGAACGATGGAGCTGCGAGACGATTACCCGCTCGGTGCCGTTGACCATGAAAGTCCCGTTCGGCGTCATCAGCGGGATTTCGCCGAAGTAGACTTCCTGCTCCTTGACGTTCTTGATCGAGCGGCGCCCACTCTCGACGTCCCAGATGACGAGCTGAATCTTGACCTTGAGCGGCGCGGCATAGGTCATCCCGCGCTGATGGCATTCCTCGACGTCATACTTGGGCTCGCCGAGCTCGTAGGCGACGAACTCGAGCGAGGCGGTCTCGTTGAAGTCCTTGATCGGGAAGACCGACTTGAACACCGCCTGCAGGCCCACGTCCTGGCGGCCTTCCGCGGTGACCCCGGACTGCAGGAAGTCGTCATAGGAGCGCTTCTGAATCTCGATCAGATTCGGAATGTCGATAATCTTCTTGATCTTGCCGAACGAGCGGCGCACGCGAAGATTGCTGGTGACCTGGATCTGTTGCTGAGCCATAACTTACCCCACCTTGCGCGCGGCCTGATGAATGGCGCGCCGTGAAGGGCCGATTGCCGCGGGCGAACGGGTATCACCCGCATCCGCGGCAACTTGAAGGGAAAACTGCTCGAAATCCGCGCGCGGGCCGGCGCCCACTGAAGCTGAAAGCGAATTTCGCACTCGGCAGTCGTTTAGCAAAAACTCGATAAGCCCCTACTTCAGTTCGACCGTGCCGCCCGCATCGGTGATCTTCTTCTTGAGATCTTCCGCCTCGGCCTTGTTGACCCCTTCCTTGACCGCCTTGGGCGCACTGTCGACGAGATCTTTGGCCTCCTTGAGGCCGAGTCCGGTTATCTCGCGGACCACTTTGATGACCTGGATCTTCTTGTCGCCTGATCCGGTCAGCACCACGTCGAACTCTTCTTTCTCGGGCGCCGCCGCTGCCGCGCCGCCGGCTGCAGGAGCCGCCGCCATCGCCATCGGCGCCGCGGCCGATACTCCGAGTTCAGTCTCGAGTTCCTTAACCAGAGCGGCCGCGTCGAGCAGGCTCAGGTTCTTGAGATAATCCTTCACCTGGTCGCGGCTAAGCTGTGCTTCTGCCATGTTCCGTTCTCTCCTTAATTCCTTTCATCGCATCCGGGGAGATGTGGGAGCGCCCCGGCTGCTTCTAGTCCTGATTGAAATCTTCGCTTCCCGATTCCCTACAAACTTGCCCGCTACTAAACTTTCCAAACCACAAAAAGATTCCCTTCAAAATTCCGTCAATTAATCCGCTGGCGCCAACCTGCTGGCTCCTGGAGCCATCCAGCTGGCGACAAACTCACTTCTTGGGCTCCGCGCCACCCTCCGCTTCCGCTCCCTTCGCGGGCGCCGCAGTCGACGCTTCGGCCGCTGGCGTAGCAGATGCTGCTGCCGCAGGCGCCGCGCTTGCCGACGCCGCGAAGCCTGACGGCTTGACCGCTGCCGTAGTCGCCGACGCGAAACCTCCCCCGGGCGCCTTAGGGGCTGCCGGCGCGGGCGCCGCCGTAGGCGCGGCCGGGGCCGGCTCCGCCGCGGCGCTCGCCGCGCCCGACTCGGCGACGCTTGCCGCTTCCGCGGCTGCGCCGTTCTTCTTGCCGATCGCGTCGACCAGGCGCGCGAGCGCCGAGCCGGGCTCGTTGAGCAGGCGCACGAGCTGCGTCGCCGGCGCCTGAATTACTGCAAGGAGCTGCGACAGGATCACTTCGCGCGGCGGCAATGCCGCCAGCGCCTGAATCTCCGCAGCCGTCAGCGGCTTGCCGTCGAGCACGCCGCCGCGGAGCTTGAGCTTGTCACCCAGTTCCTTGAACGAGGTGACGGTCTTCGCCAGCTCGACCGGATCCGCGAAGCTCAGGAGCAAGCCGACCTGTCCGCCCAACTGGCCTTCGAGCGCCTGGTACGGAGTGTCCTTGATAGCGCGGCGCACCAGCGTGTTTTTCGCGACGCGCATCTCGCCGCGGATTGCGCGCAGGCGCTTTCGCACCTCGGTCGATTCGATCGCGGTGATTCCGCGGTACTCGGAGACCAGCGCAATCTTGGCGCGGCCGAAGCGCTCTGCCAGGTCTTTCACCTGGTTGGCTTTTTGTTCTTTCTTCATTCTATGCAGCTAAACAATTAGGCCGCCTGCGCAATTACGCGCGCCGCCGAGGCGGTATCGATCTTGACCCCGGGACCCATTGTCGACGACAGCGCGACGCTCCTGACGTAGTTGCCCTTGGCGCTGGCCGGCTTGGCGCGCAGGATCGCGCCGAGCAGCGAGTTGGCGTTCTCGAGCAGCTTGCCTTCGCCGAAGCTCACCTTGCCGATGCGCGCGTGCACGACGCCGGCCTTGTCGACCCGGTAGTCGACCTTGCCGGCCTTCACTTCGCCGACCGCCTTGGCGACGTCGAAGGTGACGGTGCCGACTTTGGGATTGGGCATCAGGCCGCGGGGGCCGAGAATTTTTCCGATCCTGCCGACCTGGCCCATCATGTCGGGAGTGGCGATCACCCGATCGAAGTCGAGCCAGTTCTCTTCCTGGATTTTCTTGATCACGTCGTCGCCGCCGACGAAGTCCGCGCCCGCCTCGCGCGCCTCGCGCTCTTTGTCGCCCTTGGCGATCACCAGCACGCGCGCCACCTTACCGGTGCCATGCGGCAGCACCACGGTGCCGCGCACATTCTGGTCGGCCTGGCGCGGATCGACGCCGAGGCGCACCGCGATTTCGACCGTCTCGTCAAACTTGGCAACCTTGTTGTCGACCACCAGCTTGATCGCTTCCTCGAGCGTGTAGCGGTGGTCGCGATCGATCTTTTTTTCCGCTTCGCGAAACTTCTTGCCTGCCATTTTTCCTTCGCCCTCCGCTCCGCGTCGCCCGCTAGTCCGCGTCACGCTCGACTCACCTTCGCGCCCTACTCCGCGATCTCGATTCCCATC
>DATDGX010000192.1:0-38136 GCA_036521875.1 Binataceae bacterium (SeqCode) | reverse complement strand
CGGCCTCACCCGCATCGGAGCCGTGGCCGGCGTGATCCTTCTTCAGACCGAGCCGATGTACTCGCTGATGCTCGCGACGCTGGTGGTCGGCGAGCGCCCGGCGGCTCGCCAGCTACTCGCGACTGCGCTCATCCTGGCCGGCATCGGCTCGGTGCTCGGCGCGGGCTCCTACTCTCCGATATGGGCGGCGGCGCTCCTGTTCGTCACCCCGCTCTTCTGGCAGAGCTCGCACGTGATTGGGCTCAGCCTGATGCCACCGCTGACTCCGGCGTCAATCACCGGCGGGCGCATGATGTACGGCGCGATTGCGTTGAGTGCGCTGCTCCTCGTCATCCGTCCCGCGACGGTCGCGCAACTTGCCGATCCGACCGCGCTCGCGGTGATATTTATCGCCGGATTTTTCGTCTACTTCCTGAGCGCGCTCACCTGGTACGGAGCTATCAGCCGCTTGTCGCTGGCATGGACGACGGCGCTCGTGATACCGGGAATTCCGCTCTTGTCGATCTTCTTCGCGATTCTGTTTCTCGGCGAGCACGCCACCATCCGCGAAGTGATCGGAATCCTGATCGCGATCGCGGGCGTTATCGCGCTGGTGTTGGGCGCGGACCCGCATCGGCGGCTTCCCGCTCTCGAGGCTGCCGAGGCGATCCATCAGCCCCTGACCTGATGCCCGCACGCAGGCGGGCCCGGCGGCGCGTCTCGCGCCGGCGAAGTCAATTGACTATCCCGAGCGCGTGGTCTTAAGTGACCGACAGAGACTGGCGTGCATCTCGCACGCGAGCGAATTCCAGGGTGAGGAAAAACACATGGCTCGACTCGTCAAGCACGACGCGAACGCTCCCTACGAAATTCCCGCAGGCACCGAGCTTCCGATCTACATTTGCGGATGCGGACTTTCGAAAAATAAACCGTACTGCGACGGATCGCACAAGAAAACTCGCGACGAGGCGGCGACCGAGGTCTACGCTTACGATGAGTCCGGCCGCGCGAAGCTGATCAAGCAATACTGATCGGGGCGGAGGTTCTCTCGCCGTCCTTTTTCGGCGCGATGCGCCGTTGACCTCCGGGGCCCGAAGCTCGACTCGCGCCGCCTCCATCCTCGTGCGCCACAGCGCCCGTTCGGCGCACTGATTTGGTTCGTCTGCTTTGCTTCCGTGTCTCCGTTGCACGAAGTCGTCGAACGCCGGGAAGCGCGCTTCACCGGAAGATGACATCAATGACCGGCCCAGGATCGGCCTAAGCAACTGCGCCCGGCACTCGGCGTGTCTACATTCCCACCGACTCACGCAGCGCCTTGGTCCACGGCACCCAGCGGTCGTCGGGGCCGCGCATGTAATCCCACGCCATGTTGTTGCAGACATAACCGACCGCGATGCCGCTTTCAGGATGAGCGAATCCCAGCCGGCCGCCTGCCCCCGAATGGCCGAAAGAGACATCGCCCAGCATCGGCACGCTGCCGCGGTTCAACTCGTAGCCGAGCCCGAAGCGCATCGGATCCGGCGCCGGTAATTTGGACAGCGGCTCCGGCATCGACAGCCCGTCGATCTGCGGCTCGCATGCCCGTGCGATCGTTTCGCGCTTCAGCAGCCGCACGCCATCAACTTCGCCGATCGTGGCCGCATACATTTTGGCGAGTGAGCGCGCGTTGCCGATACCGTTGCCGGCGGGAATTTCCGCCGCGTGCCCCGCGCGACTGTCCAATTCCTTGTTCAGTTCGTCGATGCTCACGACAATATTGAGCATCGTCTTGATGATGCGCGAGTTCAGGTCGATCCCGAATCCGCTCATCATCGCCTGCATCTGTTCACGCGTCAGTTCGGGTCCGGTATTGAATTGCGGCGCCACGCGATGCTCTTCGCGCTCCGGCAAGCCGATCCACAAATCGAGCTGCAGTGGCTTTGCGATCTCTTCCGCGAAAAACTGGCCGACGCTTTTGCCCGCCACCCGCCGGATCACCTCGCCGACCAGGTAGCCGTAAGTTATCGCGTGATACATGTACGCCGTTCCCGGCGTCCACAGCGGTTCCATCTCGGCGAGCGCCGCGGTGCAGCGATTCCAGTCGAGAAAGTCGCGGAGCCCGATGCCGCTTTCCGGCGCGAACGCCATCAGCCCGGCGCGGTGCGACAGGAGGTAGCGAACCGGCATGCCGGCCTTCCCATTCCTGTCGAACTCCGGCCAGTAACGCGTGACCGGCGCGTCCACGTCGAGCAGCCCGCGCTCGACCAGCATATGCGCGGCCGTCGCAGTCAGTCCTTTCGTGCACGACATCAGGATGGTGATGGTGTCAGCCGTAAAGGGACGATCGTTGGCCTTGTCGCGACCGCACCACAAATCGACGACCTTCTTGCCCTTGCGATAAACGCAAAGCTGCGCGCCACCCGCGTCCTTTTCCTGCGCTTGCGCAAACCCATCGCGCACCGCCTCGAAGCCCTTTTCCACCGTTCCGCCGACGTTCGTCATGTGATCTCCTGTTTCAACGGCCTTAGTGCACTTCGACGCCGCCACAGATGTTGAGCGCCTGTCCGGTCATGTAGCCGCCGTCGTCGGAGGCCAGGTACGCGACCGTGTTCGCGACGTCGTCGCCGTTTTCCATGCGGCCCATCGGCACTTGCGCGACGAACGTCTTGAGCACCTGCTCGCGGTTCAGGCTCCGCGCCGAGCCGACCATGTTGATCAGTCCCTCGAAAAGCTGCGTCTCGACGAACCCCGGGCATACCGCGTTGACCGTGATGTTGAACTGGCCGAGCTCCAGCGCGAGGCATCGCGTGAGTCCGATCACGCCGTGCTTGGCGGAGCAGTAGGCGGCCATCCCGGCGCCGCCGCGCTTGCCCGCGATCGACGCGGTGTTGATTATCCGTCCGCCGCGGCCGCCGGCGATCATCTTCGGCGCGACGTGCTTCGCGCACAGGAACGTCCCGGTCAGGTTGATCGCGACGGTGCGGTTCCACGCGTCGAGCGAGTGCTGTACGACCGGACCGCCGCCGACGCCGCCGCCCGCGTTGTTGCACAGGATATCGACGCGGCCGAACTCCTTCATCGCGCGCTCGGTCATCGCGGCGACTTCGCCCTCGTCAGTCACGTCGACGCTGACCGCAATGCTCCTGCGCCCGAGCTTTTGAATCTCGCGCGCAAGCTGCTCGAGTTCCTCCATCTGGCCGAACTTCGCGTCGGGATATTCCTTGATCGATCGGCAGTAGTCGGCGGCGACTATGTGCGCGCCTTCGCGCGCGAGCCGCATCGCAATGGCGCGTCCGATTCCGCGCTCGCGGGCGCATCCGGTGACAATCGCCACTCTATCTTCGAGTTTCATCCTTCAACTCCTCCAGCTTCAGGCTGTTCAGATCAGACTGTGGCGCCGGCGGGGATGACAAGTGCGGAGAACATTCCACTAGAGGCTCCTGCTTATTTCGGCGCGTGCCGGTATGTTAATCGCTAGGCCGCAGGATGGGAACTGAAGAGCGCGAACGACAACTCGGCACCGGCGACGCGATCGATATTGCGCCCGCCGTATCGACCGGCTCTGAGCGAGCGGCCGAACCGGCTCGCGACGAGGGGCCGCTTGCCGCGCGTCCGAGCCGGATCGCGGCGCTCTCGACTCCCAACTACGCGATTCCGATTCTGGTGATGCTCGGCACCGCGCTTTACCTGGTGAATCTCGGCGGCTACCCGCTCTACACCAAGGGCGAGCCGCGCGAGGCCGTGACCATCTTCAACATCGTTCACGGCGGCGGGCTGATCCTGCCGCAGCGCGCCGGAGTCGAAATTCCGTCGAAGCCGCTGCTGATGCACTGGATGGCGGCGCTCGCCTCGATCGCGCTCGGCGGCGTCACCGAATTCACCGTGCGCCTGCCGTCCGCGATGCTCGCGATCGCGGGAATCCTGGTCTGCTACCTCTACGTCCGCCGCCTGTTCGACGACGAAATCGGTTTCGTCTCCGCACTCATCCTGGCGACCACGTTTCAATATCTCCAGGCCGGAACCGGGGCGCGCGTGGACATGACGCTGACCGTCTTTATGGAAGTGGCGTTCTTCGAGTTTATTTTGATCGCGAACGGTCTGACTTCGCGCCGGATGCTGTGGTACGCGGCGGTGGCGTTGGCGGTGCTTGCCAAGGGTCCCGTCGGGCTGCTGCTGCCGGCGCTGACGGCGATCATCTGGATCGCCGTCGCGCGCGATTGGAGCCTGCTCCGGCGGCTCAGCCTGATTCGCGGCGCGATCGTCGTCGCGGTTCTCGCCGGCGGATGGTATGCCGCTGCCACCTATGTCGGCGGAGTCGCTTTCCTCCGCAAGCAACTGCTCGCCGAGAACCTGTCGCGCTTCATCGGCGGCGCCGACTTTCAACAGGGTCACGCGCATCCGTTCTACTACGTCGAGGCGGTGCTGCTCACCGGCTTCATGCCGTGGACGTTCGTGATGCTTGCGGCGGCGATCCCGGCGTGGCGCCGCGCGCGTCCGCTGGATTCGCGGACCAGGTACTTGATCGTCTGGTTCCTCACCGTGCTGATTTTCTACAACCTCGCGCGCAGCAAGCGCAGCGTTTACCTGCTGGCGCTCTACCCTGCCCTCGCCACCCTGGTCTCGATCGTCCTCGCCGGCGCGCGCACGGAGACCAGCGGCGTTCCCAAGTGGATCTCCGCGCTGAGCCGCGGCGCGGGCGGCGTTCTTCTCGCGCTCGGTTGGGGAGCGCTGGTGGAGATCGCGATCCTGCTGGCGTGGCCGCACGGTTTCAGCGCGCTGCTCGCAATCTTTGGAATCGTAGCGCCGGCGTTCGTGCCGACGCTCAGTGAATTCGTAAACCAGCGCCTGTTCCTCGCGACGGTGTTGCCGGTGACGATCGTGGCGATTGGAATCTACCTGCTGCGAGCCAGGCCGCTGGTAGAAAGGATGGTGCTCGGCATCGCGGGCGGAATGGCGTGCGTAGCGCTGGCCGCGAACGTCGTGGTGGTGCCCGCGATCGCAGACACCCTCGCCCTCAAGGACTTTTCGATCCGGGCGATGGAAATCGTGGACCTGAAGCGGGTCGGCTATCTGGGCGCTCTCAATTACGACGTCGCGTTTTACAGCCGGCGGAACATTCCGCTCGTGTCGCTACGCGATGCGAACCTGCCCGAATACTTGATCTGCTGGCGCGCAAACTATTTCGCGCTCTCGCAAATCGAGCGGTACCGCTTCACGGTCGTGCTGACCAGCAATCCCACTTCGCTCGACGGCCACGACGCGATGGTCCTGCTGCGGCGCAGCTCCCGGTGGTACCCGCCCTCGAACGACACCGGCACCCTGGAAGTAAGTTTCGCGCCGGCTGGCCGTTTCGGCCGCTACGATGCGGTGGAGCGGCGCAACTCCGAGACCGCGCGGACCAGCCGTGGCAGCACCTCCGCCGATCCGCCGCGGAGGCTCAAGTCACAGAACCGCGTGAGCTCGGACTCGTAGAGATTCGCCTCGATCATCACACCGCCGCGCTGCTTGACCTCGATCGCAAATCCCGCCGCCGGATAGACCGTCGCCGACGTTCCTGCCACCACCACCAGGTCGGCGCGCGCCGAGTGCTTCGCGCACAGATTCAGCATGTCGGTCGGAATCGGCTCGCCGAACGAGACCGTGTCGTTTTTCAGCAGCCCTTCGCAGCGCGGACATTTCGGCGGCAACACCTCGAGATTGATCTCCTCGCGTTTGAACCGCGACCCGCAGTCGAGGCATCGAATCAGTTTCCAGTTGCCGTGAATTTCGGCGAGCGCTTTATGCCCGGCCTGACGATGCAAGTCGTCGACATTCTGTGTGATGAGGAACTGCAGTACGCCAATCGCTTCCAGCTCCGCGAGCGCGAAGTGGCCGGGATTCGGCTTGGCGATTTGCAGCGGCATGAACATCTCGTCATTGCGGCGGGCGAGCCGCCGCTCCCAGCCCTTTTTCGGATCCGCCATGAAATCCTGGAAGTCAGTCATCGGCGGTTCGCCGTACTTGGTCCACAGACCGCCCGGGCCGCGAAACGGCGGGATGCCGCTCTCGACCGACATCCCGGCGCCGGTTAGCGCGATCGGATATTCCGCCTCGAGCAACAGGACCGCCGCACGCTTGATTTCTTCGTCGCTCGCCAACTTTACTTTTTCTGCCATTCCGAGTGCGCCTGCTTATCAGCGGATCGTCTCTCGAGGCGCCTATTCGGGTCGGAAGCCTAGCACAATCGCTGCCGGTGCTCAGAATTGGCGCGCGCTCAACAATCGCGGTTTGACGATCGCACGCGCGCGCGGTAGTGAGGGTCACGTGGCATCGGAGGCGCACATAAAAGTGATCCCGGTCGCGACGCCGGCGCAGATGAAACAAGCGCATGCGATTCGCCGCGCGGTGTTCATCGAAGAGCAGCATGTGCCCGAGGAGATCGAACTAGACGCCGCGGATGCGGATGCATTTCACGCGCTTGCGCTGAGCGATGGCGTCGCGGTCGGATGCGGCAGGATGGTCCTCTATCAAGACGTGCCCGACCCGCCCGGCGCGCAAGTGAAGATAGGACGGATGGCGGTGGCGCGCGAGCATCGCAAGTCAGGCATCGGTCGCGAGATTCTGCTCTTCCTGATGAATGAGGCGCGCGCGCGGGGACTTCGAAGCGCCGTCCTCGATGCGCAGCTCACGGCCGAGGGCTTCTATCTGAAAAATGGTTTCACGGCGGTGGGCGAGGTGTTCGAGGAAGCCGGCATCCTGCATCGCAAGATGACGCGCGCGCTGTAAGTCGTCCGGACCTGGATTTTTTCGCGGACCCAGGCGGCCGCAGAGCTGATTAGATTCAGCTTGTGAGACTTGCCGCGAAGTCCTCGATCACGCGGGCGACGGCGGCCGGCTTTTCAAGCAGCACATGATGATGCGCGCCGGGAATCGTGACCAGCCGCGCGTTCGGATTCGAGTCGCGCGCCTGCTCCGCCGCTTCCGCCGTCATGATTTTGCTGCGCGCCGCACGCACCAGCAGCGTCGGGCATTGGAGCGCCGCGATCGTCTCGAGCACCGGAATTCCGTCGCGGCCGTAGAAGCTCTCGCGATCGAACTTCATCGTCCAGCCTCCCTCCTCGGTGCGGGCCAGGCTCTTCTCTGCGATCGCGTGGACCGTTTCGCGGGAAATTCCGCCCTCGTCGGGCAACAGTCGAAACCGCGCCTTCGCGGTTTCCAGGTCGGGATAAGTAACGGTCGGAAGCGCCTTCAGGCGGCGCAGAAAACGATCGCGTCCGCGGCTCGAGGTGACTGCGACGTCGATCGCGACGATGGCGCGCGCGGCCTCGGGATGGCGCCGTGCGAAATCGAGCACGCATAGCCCGCCCATGCTGTGGCCAACCACGATCGGCGGCGCGCCATCGAGCGCGTGGTGGCTCACGAAGCGCGCGAGATCGTCGGCGTAGTCGGAAGGCGCGTAGGCGGGCGGCCGCGTCCATTCGCTGTCGCCGTGTCCGCGCAGATCGAGCGCGAGAAGGCGGAACTCGGGCGCGATGGCGTGCGCGACCGGCTCCCACCACCACGCGTTAGCCGAATTGCCGTGCAGCAGGATGAGCGTTTGCGGCCCGCGCGGATTCCATTCGAGATAATGGAGTCGCGGGGTGCCGTCGAATAGATGGCTTTGCGGCGCGCTCATCGAATCGAAATGAGGAACGCGTCGAGCGCCGCGATCAAAGCGGCCGGATTGTCGAACATCACATGATGGTAGGAGTCGTCGATTTCGGCGTACTGCCCGCGCGGCATCCTTTGCGCCATCCGGCGCGCAACCTCGATATCGAGCACCGGGCTTTTTTTGATTTTCACCACCAGCGCGGGACACGCGATTTGCGCAAGCCGGTCCCAGGTATGCAGCGGCTCGCGCACCATAGTGCGGCGATCGACCTTGTGGATCCAGGCGCCATCGTCGAGTTTGCGGAACGTGTGCCGCGCCGCGTGCTCAAGGATTTCCCGGGTCGCGAGCGTCTCGCGCGGGAGCATCTGGAATTTCGCGATCGCCTGTTCCAGCGATTCGTAGCGCTTGGGCGGCTTCTCCGCAAAGGTCTTCAGGAACTCGACCGCGCGCTCAGGGTAGTCCGGCGGGCTGTCGATCACCGCTATCGCGCGGAGCTTGTCGCTGTGCTCGGCGGCGTAGACCAGCACGTTGTGCCCACCCATCGAATGGCCCACCAGCACCGGCGCGCCGAAGCCCCATCCGTCGATGACCTGGTCGAGGTCCGACACGTAGTGGCGCGAGCCGTACTCCCAATTCTCCGGCCGCCCGCTGTCGCCATGCCCGCGCAAGTCCAGCGCCAGCACGTGAAACTCGCCCACGAATGCCGGCGCGACGAAGTCCCACCAATGCGCATGCGCGGAGCCGCCGTGTAGAAACAGCAGCGGCGGCATCCCCTCGCCACCATAGTCGAGGCAGTGAAGCTCGAGACCGTTGGCGCGGAAGCCGAGACTCTTCATCGACGTTCAATTTCCCGCTCAACCTGCACGGCGAGCGGCATTACGCAAAACAATGGCGGCGAGCATGTGGCTTTGCAACTTCCGCCTTTCATGCCACCATCTTAGCAGTAGCCAGTTCCTGATAACCCATCATGCGAGTGCGGTCCCCAGTTCGATTCATCCCAGCCCTGATCGCTCTGGCGCTTGCGATCGCCGTCGCGCCGCGATTCGCCCGCGCCCAGGACTCGAACGCCGCCAAGGCGCACGCGCTGGTCGATGCGGCAATCAAGATGAGCAACAGCGACCAAGCGGTCAAGCTCCTGTGGCAGGCTACTGAGATCGATCCCAGCCTCGACGACGCGTACGTCTACCTCGGCTTCTACTACAATTCGCGCTCCGACTTCGCCAACGTCGTCAAGGTCTACCAGAAGCTCGTCCAGCACGAGCCCAACCAGGTGAGCGCGTACCTCAATGTCGGCGAGGCGTACATGTCGTTCTCGCCACCGAAAACCGACGATGCGCTGATATGGTATCGCAAGGCGTATCAGATCGATCCGAAAAACTCGTTCGCCGCGCTTCGAATCGGACAGTTGCTCGCGCAGGGTGGTAATCGCGATGAGGCGGCCAAGTACTTGCGCCAGGCGCTCGCGGACAGTTCCAACCCCGACAATTCCGCGAAAGCCGAGAAGACGCTGCGCGAGATGGGCGCTCTGTAGGGACGATCGATCCGTCGCGGGAAATTACTCCGGCGGCGGACGTTCCGAAGATTCGCCTTCGGATTCTTTGGGCGGCGGGAAAGTGCGATCGAACTTTTGCTGCTGCTCCGGAGTCAGCACACCGCGGATACGCTTGTAGGAATCGACAAAGAGTTGGTGGCGCTGGCGATGAGTGTCGAGCCGGAGCTGCAACCATTTGTTGTGCGTGTCGCGCATCACATCAGAAATCTGCTGGCGTTGCGCCGAGGTAAGGTTGAGCTCGCGGCTCATCATTTCGAACGGCGAGCGATACGGGACACGCAGGACGCGATAGCGGTAGGCGAGCGTGCTAGCCGAAAAGCCGATCAGCAGACCGGCCACGGCGACGATTCCGACCACCCACCAATTGGTCCTAGCTGGCAAGGTCGTTCATCTGCAGTGTGGGTTCGCTGAACAAGTCAACGGTGGTGGCCTCGGGAGGACTCACTGTTTCGGAACCGCTGAGCTCGTCAGTCAGCGAGCCGACCGGGGCCGTCACGGAAAGATACGCCGCGAGGCTCGCGGCAGCAAAGATCGTGACCGCCGCGCACATCGCAAACCAGCGCTGCGGGCGCACCTCGGCGCGCGGCGCGGAGGCGAATCGTCGCGGCCGGTCGGCGAGTGAAAACTCGCGCGCCGGCGCTGACGCGCGCCGCGACTGCGGCTCGGCGTCGGAATGAAGTACCGGCGCGGTAAGCGCAAAGACTCGAAACGCGTGGTCGCATCCCGCGCAGGTCTGCAGATGCGCGAGCAACTCCGCACGCTTCCCGGCGTCGAGCACGCCGCGCCAAAATCCCGTGAACTCCTGCCTTGCTTCGAAACAATTCATCGCTCTGCCCTGATGCTGCGTCCGGTCGCCAACATTCGCTCGGCCTGACGCCGCAGCGCCTGGCGCGCACGGAACGCGCGGATTTTAACTTTCGCCTCACTCCAGCCCATCGTCTGGGCGATCTCACTGATACTAAGCCCCTCGGTTTCCTTGAGCACCATCACGGTCCGGTCCTCGGGTCTGAGAGTGTCGAGCAGCCGATGCGCCAAATCGTGCGACTCGCGCCGCTCCTCCGCGGCGCCCACCAACTCTTCCGGCGTCGCGTGATTGACCAACTGCATCCACTGGACCTCGGGCGCACTAAAGTCGCCCACCAGCTCCTCAGGGCGGCGGCGGCGCCGACGCAGCTCGTCGTAGCACAGGTTCGTTACGATCGCCCGCAGCCATCCTGAAAACGGCATCTCCGCGCGATACGTCGAGAGCGCGGTGTAGGCCCGCAACAAACCCTCCTGCGCCAGGTCGCGCGCAATCTCGGAGTCGGAGAAAAAGCGCTGGCACAGACGCTCGATCCGCGGCCGATGGCGCGCTGCGAGCTCTGTGAAAGCCTCGGTCCTGCCAGCCAGGACCAGGGCTATCAACTCCTCGTCAGGTCTCGGCTCCAAGCTCCAACCGATCTTCCTGAGCGCAGAAAGCGACAACATGACTAAACATTAATACGTGCATTCTTCGAGGCGGTTACGGTTATAGGCAATTTTCCCGGCCTGGGACGTTTGATCCGGAGGGCGACCAGGTTGACAAACAATTGACGATCTACTGACTAGATTGAGCCATTTGGTCATTTATGCTCCGACGCCGGCGCGACTTGCTGCGGCGCCGGTGGCAGGTCGGCGCGAGCGAGGTCCTCCGGCGTGTCGAGGTCGAGTACGACGCCAACGTCGTCTACTTCCAGATACGAGACTCGCGCCGGGTCGGTATTCACAACCGCCCGGGCGCCCTGCTCCTCCGGCGCGCTCATCAACTCGGCGAAGACCGCGCGGCCGAAGACGACCGGATGACCCCGACGCCCGGCGCATCGCGTAATCAGGATCGGCGAGCGAGTCTTCACGTATTCGGCGGCCAGCGCATGGAACGTCGCGGGCCTGACCGCGGGATGATCGGCGAGATGCACCATCGTCGCGATGCAATCATCGGAGAGTGCGCGCAAGCCAACTTTGAGCGAGGACAGTTGCCCACGCGCGTAATCCGGATTTTCGACGATCGCGATTCGCGGGTCCCGCGGAACCGCGAAACGGATTCGGTCCGCATGCGCGCCGAGCACTACCACGAGCCGCGAGACGACCGCGAGCATCGCGAGCGTGGTGTGCTCGATGAAAGTCTCGTCGCCGATTCGAAGTAACGGTTTCGGAAAGCCCATCCGGCGCGATTCGCCGGCGGCAAGCAGAATACCTTCCAGATTGCCTGCCATGGCTCAGCCTCGCAGGCGCGCGTCCGTCGTCGTCACCACCGCAAACACTGTAGTCACCACGGAAGTCCTCGGAGGTCGATTGCGCCGTCCCGCCATTGGCGCTCGCCGAACTGCATCACCATCGTGAGACTTCGATAGGTCGTCACGCCGCGAGGCTGCTCGAACGAAGTCGGACCAACGACCGGCCGCCATCCGAGGTTCGCGTAGACCGGCGAGACCGCGCGCCGGCAGAGCAGCAATCCAAACGGGCACTTGAGGTCTTGCTGGATAAATTGCGCGGCCGCACGCATCAGAACGCTCGCCACTCCGCGATGCCGCCATTCGGGACGAGTCGCGACTCCCGCGATCCCTCCCACCTGCACGGCGTCGCCGCCGACCGCGATCGTGCGCGCGAGAATTCCGAGCCGCCCCACCGGATCGCCGTCGGCCTTCACCACCGCGTACCAATCCGCTGGCGACCACTGATAGATCGTCTGCCCGAATTCTTCCTTGAACCAAACTTCGAGAATCTCGCGCAGCGCCGGATCGAGGCCGCGCGCAGAATGAATTTCGACGGGGCCGAACCCGGAGCGCGTCGTCGTATCCATGCTTGCGGTGTCCATGCGTCGGGCGTCCTGGCAGCGGGCATCCCTTTCGGGACGTCCTTACTTCGCGCGACGGAGCCGGCCGAGTTTTGCGCCGAGCGTAAAGTCATCGCGGATAGCGGTGCGGCGTTCGCGGATTATCTCCGCGATTATCGACACCGCTATTTCCTCGGGCGTTTCGGAGCCGATGTCGAGTCCGAGCGGCGCGTGGACGTCGTCGAGGCGATGCTTCGGTATCCCGCTCTCGCCCAGGCGCTCGAGAGTTGCCTTGACGCGCCGGCGCGAGCCGATCATGCCGACGAATCCGCACTCGGTCTTCAGCGCCGCGCTCACCGCTTCTTCGTCGAAGGAATGGCCGCGCGTCACGGACACGAGATAGCAGTGCCGATCGAGCGCCAGCGATTCGATCGCGCGCGCGAACGGTTGCACGATTATTTCATGCGCCGCCGGGAAGCGCTCGCGGTTGGCGAACGACGCGCGGTCATCGATAACCGTGACGCGAAAGCCGAGCAGCGCACCCAAGGTGCAGAGCGGCTGCGCGATATGGCCGGCGCCGACGATAATCAGCCGTTGCGCGCCCGCGATCGGATCGATGAAAACGCGAGCCTCGCCGCTGGGTTCGATATGCGAAACTGACTTGAGCGAACCGTCGCCGGCCACTTCAAGCAGCGCGGGAATCGCGTCGGTGGTTCGGTCGACCAGCAATTCGAGCGTCTCCTCGGGAAGCTGGAGCGAGCCTGACGCCTGATGCCTGAAGTCCGACGGGTCGATCACCGCTCGCGCGCCGACCGCGGCCTCGGCGTGATTGCCCGGGTCGACCACGGTGAGCAGCGCGGCCGGGCGGCTCCGCGCGGCGGCATCGGCGAGCTTGCGCGCGATGTCGAGGTCGCGCTCTGGCGACCACAGGTCGACGAACACATCCATCATGCCGCCGCAGGTGCCAATCTGCTGCTGGTCGAAGTCTCCCGTCAGGTCGACCTCGGCGAGGCGCGCGTCGCCGCCTTCCTCAAGCAGCAGGCGGGCCTTGCGAAACACTTCCGCCTCGCCGCATCCGCCGCCAATGGTGCCGAACTGGCCGTCATCGCGCACGATCATCTTGGCGCCGACTTCGCGCGGCGTCGATCCGCGGACGTTGATTACGGTGGCGAGGGCGAACGGCTGGCCGCGCTCGAGCGTGCTCAGCGCCTCGGACCAGATTTGATCGGGACCGTTCATCAGCTTCTAGACTAGCAGAACCTTTGGCGGCAAAAACAACGGCGCGCGCGCTGCGCCGCCGCATAGAAGCCTCGGCGGCCATTCTGGTAGAAAAGTGCGAGACGGACTTAACTGCCCAATCGCGCCTTTGCCAGGCCACACACTGTGAGGGAGGTCACGATCGTGCCGAACAAGACTACGCCAAAAAATAGTGAAGGAAATTTTGAACCATTCAATATCGAAGATCTTCCCTGGGAACAGTGGCCCGGGTCGGATCGGTTCAAGCAACTCGGGAGATACGGTGGCGGCTCGAATGTAGGTGTCGGCATCGATGAGCTGGGACCCGGCCAGTATTCAAACCAATTTCACTATCATCTCGAAGAAGAGGGTCGTGTCCTGGGTGTGGTGGAAAAGAGAAGTGGCGCATTCTTCCGGCTGGTGCAGTGCACGACCAACACGCCGCCTGCCAGGGCGGCGGACCGGAGGAACGCGCCATGGGCAAGGGTATCAGCAAGTCAGCCGGAGCGCATGGGCCTCAGCCGGTGTCGCTCAGCGAACTGATCCACCAGCACGTCCGCGCGGCGATCGAGACGGCCGTGCACGAGGAGTTGCGGGTCGCGCTCGGTATGAGTCCGTACGAGCGCGCCGAAGTCCGACGGGGCTACCGCAATGGCGTGAGAGAGCGGACGCTCACGGGACCGACCGGCCCGGTCGTGCTCACATTGCCTCGCGCGACCCTCTTCAACGGCGGCGACACAAGAGAATGGACGTCGAGCATCATCCCGCGCTATCAGCGCCGAATGCCGGAAGTCAATGAAGCTGTGATCGCCACGTATTTGGCGGGCGGCAACACCCGCCGAATTCGCGGCGCGCTCCAACCGCTGCTGAAGGCACGGAGATCGCAGCGTGATTGCAACATGTGCATTTCTCGCTGTCGGCATCACGCTGGCCGCTGCAGTACCGTCAGGCCATGCGGATGAAGTGAAGCTCCTGAGCGCGCTCGTCATGAAGCCGGCGTTGACTGAACTGTCCGGCATGTTCGAGCGCACGACCGGGCACAAGCTGACGGTCGCCGCATGAAGCGAGTGGCAGAAAGTCGCGTAAGAACGTAGAGGGGAAAGCGGGTTTATTCCGAGAGGCATCCATGATGACCACCAAAGACGTTCCCCGGACCGACGAGTATGATCCATTCGTCCGCGGTCGATATCCTGTTGGTGTGCGCACGATCCAAACACGCGATACGGTACGGAACCGCCTGTTCCCTTGTGAAATCTGGTATCCCGCGGCTGCGGAGCATATGGGACAGGATATTGCGCCAAGAACCCAGGACGTCTTCACAGTCCCTTCAGGCGACACACCGTGGAGGCAAATGGCAGTACGCAATGCCGCAGCCGAGCCCGGAACCTACCCGTTGATCGTTTTTTCGCATCCTAGTGGCGGTGGCCGACGTACGGCCACGTTTCTTTGTACTCACTTGAGTAGTCATGGGTATGTGGTCGCGGGGCTCGATCACTCTGAAACCGTGGCAGTAGAACTCGCTCGTAAGGATGACGAGACCACCGAGCAAAAGATAGCGCGGGGGCGAGCTGTGATTGCAGCTCGTGTCCCTGATATACGCTTTCTCCTGGATGTTTTGCTGAGTGGCTCGGCGTGGGACTCGGAAATTAGCCCTGACCCCACTCAGATTGGAATCGTGGGACACAGCTTCGGGGGTTGGACGGCGCTCGCTGCAAATGAGGCGGAGTCGCGTATCCGCGCCGTGGTGGCGCTCGCGCCAGCCGGAGCCTCCCAGCCGAAACCGGGGATTCTTCCCGCGACGCTTACGTTCACTTGGGGGCGTGACGTTCCGACACTGTATCTGGTCGCGGAGAACGATGCTTGTCTCCCACTGGCTGGTATGTGCGAAATATTCGAAAGGACCCCGGGAACAAAACGAATGGTGATCTTGCGCCGAGCCGACCACATGCACTTTATGGACAATGTCGAGGAATTACACGAGGCCGTGCGAACAATGCCCCCGTTGACAGCAGAGTTGGCTTGGCTCCCAAAGGAGATGCAGCCAATCGCAGAGCTCTGTTCGGGAGAACAGGCTCACGTATTTGTGCGTGGACTGACGCTTTGCCACATGGATGCAGTATTGAGGCGCCAGACGGAAGCACAGCGGTTTTTGGTGAGTGATATCGAAATGGAACTCGCGGGGCGCGGCGTCGAGGTGATCGCGCAGAAGCCCTGACGGCGACAGCGCTGAGAATGCCGGCAGTTATGCGACTAGGCAATTTCCACACGACTCGAGACACATCCAAGAAGAGGAGCACATCTTCATCCTAAAAGGCTCCGCAACCCTGTATCTCGGTAGTCAGTCGTAGGGGATTATGTTGGTATTGACTCCGATATCCTAACTTGCTAATTTAGGATCGTGCGCAAGGTAATCGCCATCGTCACGATCTTGGTCTTGTTGAGTTTCAGTCTTGTTCTTGCGCGAGGTCATCACTTCTCAGTTAGCTTGCTGTTCTTCGGGTGAGGGAATCATGAAGACGCTAGATGAATTTGACGGGTTGCTCCCGAACGAAGAAGCCTGCAAGCGGCTGCTAACGGACCTGCGCTGGCCGCATGGCGTGATCTGTCCGCGATGTCAGAACACGCGCGTCTACGAGCTTAAGGCGCGGCCCTTCCATTGGGTCTGCAAGAGCGGGAAGCAGACCAGAGACGAAGACGGCAAGCCAGTCACTTGCGCGAAGAACGGCGGCTATCGCTTCAGCGTCATCACTCGGACGATCTTTCAGGATACGAAAATCCCGCTGAAGACTTGGTTCAGAGTCGCCTATCTGATGCTGACTGCGAAGAAGGGAATTTCAGCGTTGCAGGTCCATCGCGTGATCTTCGGTGAAGACTCAACACACGATTACCGGACAAGCTGGTTCATGTGCATGAGGCTGCGCGCTGCGATGCGAGGCGATGTTCTCCCTTTGGAAGGTGAAGTCGAAGTTGATGAAACCTACATCGGCGGGAGAGACAAGAATCGCCATTGGGACAAGAGAGTCGGCATCTCCGGCGGGAGCGCCAAAGCCGGAGTAATCGGCGCGATCTCGCGGAAGGGCAACGTAGTCTGCAAGGCGCTGGAAGAAGAAGGATTCGACACGTTCGAGAATTTCGTGCGGCAGACCGTTTCAACAAAGGTCAAATTGGTCGCTACTGATGAACATCCGAACTACCGTCATCTTCGCCAGTTCGGCTATCCGCATGAGAAAGTCGTCCACAGCAAGAAACAGTACGTTGTCGGCTCAACGCACACGCAGACAATCGAATCGTTCTGGTCGCTCATCAAGCGCGGCATCATTGGCAACTATCATCACGTCAGCCGCGATTATCTTCCGCTCTACCTGAACGAGTTTTCGTTCCGGTTCAACAACCGCAAGAATCCGGAAATGTTCGAGGCTTTGCTTCAAACGGTGTAGCAATTCCCGTTTCGTCAAACCCGTGCTAAAGTCGCGGGATGGTCAGCGAAAAGACGCGGCAAGAAGACGAGCGGTTGCGCGAAGAACTTCGGCACGTCGATTTGGAAAAACTGAAGAAAGTGATCAAACCCCTCGTCACGCAAGTTAAGCGCAAACTCCCAAAGACTTGATCTGGTCGGATTGCCAACCGGATCCGATTGTAGTATTTGCTCGAATTAGGTGATCATCATGCGCACCGACACACTATATCGCGGCATCAGCATTTCGCCGCAACACAGTGATATCCCGCTTGGATATAGTTGGCCTACATCACAATTGCACGATCTCAGAGCCGAGCGGGACGGTGAATTCTCGCACGTCATGAACCAAGCCGAATTCGAGCGCGTCCTTCGCCGACAGATTCACTTCTCGAACACGCCTCGCGCCTAAAATCTCATCACTGAGCTTCGTTCGGTCGCGCATTATACGTTCAGTTCGTTCATCGTCTGCTGTCGCGGAGTCAAGCGCAGATTGAAGACGCCCCGCCGGAATTCCTTCTGCAAAGGGTCCGACAGTGGTGGGATGCATCATGAACATTGCGTTTGCCGAGCAATACCGTGTATCAGCCGCAACGAATATAGCGGTTGCGATTGAAGCAACTGTTCCAGTTGCATGAAATATGACTTCGACTGGCAGTCCGCGAATGTGATTGTAAAGGTAAATGCCATCCGCGACGTAGCCGCCTAGAGACGACAAACAGAAGTAGATTGAGTCAACTCCGTTGTTAACCGCGATATTCAGTGCCTGGCATATTCGTGTAACTCCGGACGAATCGATCACTCCAGTGAATCCGTAATAGGTAACCTTCTTTTCAGGCTCAGGCATTTGACTGTACCAGCGCGCGAGCGCACTGGCCCCTGCGGTTTGCGCAACCGCTTTACGGGCTTGTCAGTATGGAAGGAAGTCTGTACGCTGGGGGTTGAGAGTCAGCCCAACATATCGACTACCGGCGTGCTCTGACTTGCCGGTATCGCACCACACGCGCCCCGACCCCAAATCGGGGCGTTTCCATTTCCGAAGTATAACAGACTCCGAAATGGCTCGGAATAGCAGTTAGCGGAAAGACGCTAACTCTTGGCCTTAGCTAGTTCTTCGGTCTTCTTCTCCGGCCCTTCAATTTCAAGCTCTTTGTCTGCCTCATCTTGCCATCTTGAATCATCCAGAATCGGGAACTTAGCAATCGGTATACCTTTCTTTTTTGCTACATCCGCGATCATGATCGGCAACACTTCCTGCATCATTGCGAAGAGCATCGCGGCCTCTTCAACCAAAAGTACCGCCTCGGCGTGCATCAATTCATTACGATGTAATGTGGCCAATCGTTCGATCATCGCGACAATTTTGCGGTGTACTTTGTGTTTCCGTAAAACCTTGGCGTAGCCAACCCAATTGTTCGCATCGCCACGTTTCCACTTCGGTATCGTAAAATAATTGAGAACAACCAATTCAACTGCGCGCAGAACATGAAAGCCAACAGCCGAATAAGCTTCGTAGAGTAGGCAGTTTGCTGCCTGCTGAATTTCATACTTGATGGGAGCGGGAAGCGCAGCCTTAATTGATTCAGGGAAAATTATCGTGGCATCTTCCATAAGCGTTGGCGTTGAATAGCCGAGCTTTGGAGTAATCCAGTAAAGATCAAACTTTGCCAGATCGACGGCCAAAACCGTCCATAGCTGGAAAATTGCAGCGCCGATCTGATTTCTTATCAGCGTGGTCAATGGCGTTGTTGGATTGTCTAGAAGCGGCCTTACCAGATTCAGAATTATCGCCGCTTGGCTCTTGCTATCAGCAGGAAGAACCGAATCGGTCCCAATCCCAAATTCTAAGGGCTCTCGACAGTCAATCAGGGTCCTTCGGATGTCTTCGTCCGATCCATCCTGAGTAAGCCTGTTACTTACCGCGCCGAGATTGAACGCAAGGCGAAAAAGCGGGAATCCATTGACTCGAAGCATATAGCCCCCTGCTACTGGCGTTAGGAGAAGATCCTTAATCCCCTCTTTTTTCGCCTGACAGGGAATGCTACTCCAATTCGGAGTCATCATCAACATAATCCCCCAGTCGTACGTGTTAGAGGAAGGCGACTATTGCTGTTTCCCAGCCGGGCAGAGGGCAGGCCATCATTTGTTTAATCACACCGAGGTAAATTGCACCTTCATCACGGTAGGCGAGAACAAACCGAACGAGGTTTGTTACTTTCCGAAATCAGGAACGGTCAGAATCAGAGCAACCGGGGACGTTCTGAAAATGGCTCAGAATTGAAAAGGTAGTGTCGCGGAGTTGGTGGAAAAGTAAATGAGCGTCAATGGAAGGCGCTGCCTACTGCCAACGCTTTGGAGCGATCCCCGGAGAGTTCCGCCGGCGGACCAAGACTCAAGCTTCGCTCCCGAGTGAAGAAGCGGTTCTGCTCCTCCTCTTTGGACTTCTGCGCAGCGGACAGGTCATCCTGCGCCGCCTCGTCGGCTGGCAAGATTTAACCACTAGCGGTGAGCAACCGGAGGCAGCCTGGTTGTAAGCGCTCTACAAGCTCTAATGGATACTTCCGCGATCGAGTGCCTCGAAGTTGGGCTCGCCGAATGTTCCGGCCGATTGGTAATGGTAACGCACGACGATTACGCTGGCGCGCCGCTGCAAATCATGGCAATGCGTGAATGGCAACGTGGCTGTGGCATTCTGGTGAGAGGACGGCGAGCATCGTGATCGACACCGGACTAAAGGACAAGGTCGTTCTCATCACGAGCGCAAATCACGGGATCGGATGCTGATGATTCGTCCCCACTTTGCGCCGCGGGCCACGTAACGGCGCGCGAATTCAGCGATCAGAAGCGCGGTGGCGCGAACGTTCACCGCGAAGTGACGATCAATCGACAACGCATCGATAAAAACCGTCGGACGCCCTCCCCAATCGCGCGAGTCGTCGGCAGGAATGAAGGTATCGCCGATGCAGTGCGCGGCGTTATTGATCAGGATATCGACGCGGCCGAATGTTTGTTCGGCGCGATCGAAGAGGCGCGCCGGTGCTGATGCATCCAACAGATCGCTCTGAAATGCAGAAACCTCGGTGAGGCGTTCGATTTCCCGGACCAGCGCATCCGCCGTCGTAATCCATCCGGTTTGCGTGGCGCCCGGCACGATGAGATTCGCGGTCACGCCGAATCGCGCGAGTTCTTTGCCAGCGGCCCGCGTGTAGCTCTCCAGCGCGTTCTTGCTGGCGCCGTAAGAGACCTCACCTGGGAAGCATTCGGCTCCTCCAGTTGTGAGAACATGAAAAAGTCGGGCGCGAGCCAAGGGCAGCCGGCATCGGAGCTCATCTCGAAAAGAATCGCCGAACTCGGGGACTGGCGCGGGGAAACCCTCCGCAGAATGCGCAAGCTCATCAAGGAAGCAGACCCGGACGTCGTCGAGGAGTGGAAGTGGATGGGCACTCCGATTTGGTCGCACGACGGCATCATCTGCACTGGCGAATCCTACAAGAAGGTCGTGAAGCTTACCTTCGCCAAGGGCGCGTCTCTGGAGGATCCGGCCCGTCTCTTCAACTCGAGTCTCGACGGAAACGCACGCCGCGCGATCGACATCCACGAAGGAGAAGAAGTTGACGAGTCCGCCTTCAAGGCGCTCGTTCGCCAAGCGGCCGCCCTCAACAGTTCTGGCAAGTCGAAACCTTCGAAGAAAGCGAAGTCCTAAGGGATTCCGCCCCTGAACAGGTCCGACATCGGGGTGGCGGAGGTGTCGTTCCGCCCGAGCGTACCCAGGTTGAAGATGGCCTCGACAGTCGCAAGGAGCGAATAGTGGGAATACTGGCTTAAGACACTTCAGAGCGTGTCAACGCCGGTCGAATGTTGACCCACTATTAATGTTGACCCACTATTACGGTAGATCGCCGAAGTAAAACTGACCCACTTCGCGCTGTCCGATCAGGGGGTGGCTGCTCCTGTAATGCGGCCGGTTGTCCGGACGGTTCGATGACCAATGCCCACCGTCTGACCGCCGCCATCTGCACCTGGCGACGAACTCAGGAGACGCGCCCTAGTCGTCGAGTTGGCGGATCAACACGCGCGCCTGCAGAAAATTGTCCTCCGCGGCCTTGTAGTCGCCCGAGGAAAGCGCTTTTTCGCCCGCAAGGTCGAGCCGATGCGCGTCGGCGAGCTGCTTGCGCTTGGCCGAATCGGTCGGGCCCGCGTCGCGCACGTGGGCGAGCTCCAATGAGACCTGGCGCTCGAGCTTGATCAGTTCAGCGGGCGGCGAACTCGATTGAGCGAATCCCGCGCGCGCATCGGCCAGCGCGAATACGGCGACCGCGATGGTGACAACCGCGGCGATCCGGAAAATCGACCTCATTGCGAAAACGATTCTGAATCATAGCCGCGAACGTTTCCATACCGCGGCCAAAGCGCGCATCCAGGATCTGCCACGCCGCCCCGGCCAACGGACGCGCTATGCGGTGAGCGCCCGCTCAAGTTTAGCGCCTCTGTTTCACTTGCCAGGAACGTGTGAGGATTGTTTCGTCAGCTGAAGCGGCCACTGCAATGGTTCAAAGGTACATGCGAGTGATCCGTCACGCGATCCGGTACCTCCTGATTTCTATCGCCGCGCTATTCGCTCTCGTATTAGTCGCCTTTGCGGCTCTTTGGTGGAGTTCGATCCCGCCTTCAGACGCTTCATTGCAACGACAGTTCGTCGCTCACCGTGCCGACCTGGATCGGCTGATTGCGATGATGAACGAAGACAATCATATGACGAGAATCGCTAGCGACTTTACATGGAAGGATGACAACCTTGCGTGGCCTCGCCCTCAGTCGCAACGGGGCATCACTGCCGCGCGTTGGGACGAGTATCGAGCGCTTTTCCTCAAGGCCCGCGTCAAACACGGTACGAGCCGGGAGGAAAAGTCGTGTGACATAGAGCTGATCGTGTGGACTTGGGGCCTAGTTACTGGAGGAATGTCGACGAGTTACGTTCACTGCGGCACTCCAACGAACGACCTCGTCCACACACAGCCCGCGTGCCTGGCTCACAAAGACGCCGGGACTTTCTCGGATGACAAAGAGGACTATCGATACAAGAGGCTCACTGAAGGTTGGTACCTGTCAGAAGAGAGAAATTAGATGATGCCGCCGGCGACAGATGAGCACTTAGTTTCGCGCAGTACGCTTGTTGCCGAACCAGCGCTGTCCCTTGATCGGCAAGACAGGCATCTGGTGGGGGCCGGCTGCTAGTGGCTGGCGTCGGGGGCGCGGCTTTCGGTGCGGCTTTTCCGTGGCGCCTTGGCGAGTCTGTATGGCGGAAAAACAGCCCTATCGTTACGCGGGGATTTGAGCTAGAAGCAACTTAGGCGGCAAGGGCAGAATGGAAATTCCGGCTCATGTCAACGGCCCCAAGCACAACAATGTTGCTGCCGCCGGATCGCCGATGATTTGGTCTTGTGGGCGCAAGACAACTGGGGGTAGTCGAGACAAGTATTCCGCTTAATTCTACTCGGGAGAGAGCGATGTGCTTCATAACTACAGTTCGTTGTTCTACGATACTCTTGCTCCTGGTGTTGGCATCTCCGGCTCATGCGAGCGGCCCAGCGGGAACTCCCGAGCAGCTGGTTCAGCAGATGAATGCGGCTGCGAAGGCAGGAGACGCCAACGGGTTCTTGTCTTATCTCACCACCGACGCACGCAAAGCAGTACAGGATTCGGTAGCGAGTCAGGCGTCTCTGCGAGTCGCCCAGGAATCTTTTCAGAAGGCGCTAGACGATCGGTTTGGCAAGGGTGCGCCGATTCTGACCGCACCGCCAATGGACCTCAAGACCGCAATCAGCGGGATCAGTTCGTTCGAACTCTTGGACAAGAAACCTGGTCCCGCTGGCACAGTGGATTTGCGCGTGCGGACTTACCTTAAGACTCCGCAGGGCAAAACCGTCGTCAGGGAAGACACCTTCGCGGCCGGTCTGGAGAATGGCTCCTGGAAGCTAGACCTGAACCCTGGCCAAAGCCTCGATGCGAAGGCGGAACTGGCCGCGGTAAATCGCACCGCGGCAGCGTTGGGAAACGGCGAGTTCCGCGATCGTAACTCGGCGCTGTCGGGATTGAGTCAGGCGCGCGCTCAGGAAGCAGTCGGTCTAAGGACCGACGAACGCGGGGTCGCTTTTCGGCAAACGAGTGCACCGCGACCCACGACTGGCACGATTGTCCCGGTTCCGCCACTCAAACGAGCTCCCGGGCAGTGAGGATGAGGTCAACTATGCGAAAGATCATCTTCATATGGATAGCCGTATTGGTCGTGTTTCACTCAAGAGTAGCATCGGCCGACTTGAACGTCTGTAACAATGGCTGCGGAAACATCTGGACTGCCGCTGGCGAGCAATATCTTTCAAACTCCAGCAAAGACTATGTGACAGGTTGGTTCTTCACCCCGCCAGGCCAGTGCGCGACAATCATAATAGGCGATGTTTGTTTCTGGTGGGCGAATGTCTGGGGCAATTGCTCTGATAACATATTAGCCTTTTCCGAAGACGCCATCGGAGACCAGTGGGGAGGCTCAACAGCCATTTGTACCACTCAAAGCGCTTTTTTTGAGCAGCCTCAGTACAATCCATCCAACTCGCCTTGCGGATCCGGCCGCAGCTCGCTGGGCTGGTTCGCATACAACTATTCCCACGCGAGTGACGTAAGGCTCAATGTCCCGTGTCCCTGATAGTGTTCCTCCGTGTGACGTTCTGTTTCCCAAGCACTGAGGACTTGGATAGGAGGATCCCAAGAGTGGGATACTCGGGAGTATCGTCGCCGGGCTTGGACAGAACATTCAAAAGATTGAGTTTGACGTCCCGCAGATGACCACTCACGCGGAGGTTGAAGCTTTCCACAAGAAACTTGCCGACCATTTATCAACGGGAGGAACCAGCCGGAAGCGTTGAGTCGGGCTTGGTACGCAAACCAAGAGCAATCTTAAGCCAGCACTGCCTGAGGTTAGGCTTCCAACAAAAGCAAGAGTAAAACCTTCTTGTCTTTCCCTCAGTCTCGAACAGTACGCTTGTTGCCGATACCAGCGCTGCCGCTTGATCGGCAAGACAGGCATCTAGTGAGGACCGGCTGCTACTGGCTGATGTCGGCGGTGCGGCCTTTCCGTGGAGCCTCGGCTAGTCCGTAGCGCGACAGCATCCGGTAGAGCGTCGAGCGCGAGACGCCGAGCAGGTTTGCGGCGCGGCGCCGGTTTCCCTCGGTCTCTTCGAGCGAACGCAGCAGCGTCTTCTTGATTACCTCGTCGAGCAGAAACGGCCAGGGCTCGTCGCGATGAACAGCAGCGCTGGCGGGCGTAGCCGCGGGAAGTGGGAAGTGATTGGACGCGCCGACGACGGCGGCTTCGGCATGCAGAACGTGGTCGGGTAGATCGGCTATGGCGATGCGATCATTCTCGGTCAGGATCACCGCGCTTTCGAGTGCATGGGCGAGCTCGCGAACATTGCCGGGCCACGGGTAGGCGACCAGCGCGTCGAGCGCGAGGCGCGCGAAAAACTTCACGTCCTTGTCGAACAGCCGGTTGTAATGCTCGATGAAATGCGCGACGAATGCCGGGATCGCCTCGCAACGTTCGCGCAGTGGTGGAACGAAGATCGTCGCCGCATCGAGGCGGTAATAAAGGTCGTCGCGGAATTCTCCCGCACGCACCATCGCGCGCAGGTCGCGATTGGTCGCCGCTACCAGCCGGATATCGACCTTGAAGCTGTGCGAGGAACCGACCGGCTGAACCTCGTGAGTCTCCACCGCGCGTAACAGCTTGGGCTGCAACTTGAGCGGCAACTCGCCTATCTCATCGAGGAACAGCGTCCCGGTGTTGGCCGAGCGGAAGTAGCCGAGCGAGTCTTCGCGCGCGTCGGTGAAGGCGCCTTTGACGTGGCCAAAGAGTTGCGCCTCGGCGAGCGACTCGACCAGGCTGGCGCAATTGAAAGTGACGAAGGGACCGTTGGGCGAGGGGCCCAGCGTATGCAGCGCGCGGGCGACCAGCTCCTTGCCGGTGCCCGATTCGCCCTGGATCAAGACCGTCGACTTATACGGGCGCAGGCGTGCGATGGCCTTCAGCACCTTGCGCACCTGCACCGACCGCACCAGCATCCCACCGAACTGCTCCGAACCCTGCGCGAGAGTCTCCAGGCTCAGCCAATCTTCACGGCTATCGTTAGAGCCCTCAGAGCCCTCAGGAGGGCCGTCCTGATGGACGTCCTTATTGTCGTCCCGGCCGCCCTGCTGACTCGGTCGTACAGGTCCGCTGTCGCCCGAATGTTCCACAGTTCCTCTGGAACAGAGGAAAGCCCCCCGCTCCGCTGCGGTACGTGCAAACGTCGAGCCACGGATTCTGATCAGGATAGAGGTCCACGGCACTCTGTGGACTTGCATAAGGAGGCGCGCGCCAAAAATCGGCTACTCAGCGTTGCGATGCGGACGCTTTCATCTGGGGCGTGACGCGTCGGCGGCGTTTCGCCATCTGGATTCCGCTGCCGGGTACTGTCTTAATTTCGGGCCTGAGTGTCTGAATTTGAATCGCGAGTGTCTTATTTTTCAGACAGTTCCCACCGCCGAATGGCTATTTCGTGATTAGCTAGGCTATGACTATCCAGCAGAACTAGTTACTCAACGAATTGACTATTGAGGCGAAAGTGACTATTCGAGCCCTTGCTCGGGCGCAGCCGCGTCTAGCCGTGGTTGGGTCGTGCCAGCAGCTCCGGCAACGGCGAGAGGTCGGAAACCTGCGCGTCGGGCGCGGGATAGCGATCGCTCAGCCTGGCTCCCGTACGGTTCACCCATATCGAGCCTATCCCCGCCTCCCGGGCGCCCCTGACGTCGCGGCTCTGGCTGTCACCGACCATTACCGCGCCGGCGGCGGCAACCCCAAGCTGCTCGAGTGCGATCTCGAAAATCCGCTTGAGCGGTTTGCCGACACCGACTTCGCCGGAGATCGTAAACGATTCGAAGTATGGCGCGAGCCCCGTCGCGCGAATTTTCACGCGCTGGATCTCGGGCGCGCCGTTGGTGATGAGTCCGAGGCGAAATCCTGGTTGCAATGCGCGCAGTACTGGTTCCGATTCGGGGAATAGCAAGTGGGGCGCGCCGCGATCGCGCGCGTAGATAACCGCCAGCTCGTCAGCCAGCGCGCGATCATCGACGTCCAGGTCCCCCAACGCCGCCGACCACGCCTCGGTCCTGTATAAGGGCGACCAGCGGCGCAGAATTTCCAGCTCGGGAGCGGCGCCGTCGAACGAACCCCAGAGTCCTTCACTCGAGCTGATCCCGATCGCGCGGCAATATTCGATCGCGGGGCCGGCGCGCCATAGCGCGACCGCGCGCTCGCGTATCGCGCGGAGCAGCGCGCCCCGGTCGAGGCCGTGTCGCGCATTGGCAGCGTCGCAGGTGACCTGGGCGGCCTGGTGGTTGGAGGCTTCCTCGACAATCAGAGTTTCATCGAGGTCGAAGAGGACCGCGCGGGTTTTCATGAGAGCGGTGGCGGCCGAGTCATACCCCGAGCACGTCGGCAAGCACGCGCGCCGCGTGATCGCGCGGGTCGACCTGATCGTAGGCGCGCTCGATGCGGCCCGCTTCGTCGATCAGAAAACTGACGCGATCCGGATACCGCGCCTTGGGCGCCGAGCACGCACCGTAGGCGAGCGCCACCGCGTGTGCGGAATCGCTCAGCAGCGGAAACTTGAACCCCTGCTGTGCGGCGAATGCCGCATTTTCCTCGACGCTGTTGAAACTCGCGCCCAGCACCTGGATGTTGTTCTCGTCGAAGTAGTCCTGCTGATCGCGGAAGCCGCGACCCTCGGTGGTACAGCCGGGCGTGCCGGCCTCGGGAAAGAACCAGAGCAGGACCTTGCGGCCGCGAAGGCCGGCGAGCGCAAGCGGATCGCCCTGGTGGGTCAGGAGGGTAAATTCGGGCGCGAGCTCTCCGGCCTGCAACATCGGTCTGCCACTCAACTCATAACGCGCACGCGCAAACTCAGTTCAGCTCAGTTCAACATGCCGCGCAACTGCGCGAGCATCTCGAGACAGGTCTCGTCATTGGGCGCGATCGCGAGCGCCTGCTCGAATTCCTGGATCGCCCGGTTCATCATCCCCTTCAGCGCGTAGACGCGGCCGAGGTTCATGTGCGGGAAATGGCGCGGCTCGTAGCGCGCGGCGCCGTTCGCCTTCTCCAGCCATTCGATCGCTTCGTCGAGCGCGCCCTGCGCGATCAGGTAGGCGCCGATATCGTTATAGGGATTGCCCAAAGTTGGATCGACTTCGATCGCGCGCTTGCACTCGGCGATCGCGTCGTCGATGCGGCCCATCCCGCTGTAGGCCCATCCGCGAAACGTGTATGCCTCGGCGGTCGGGAACATCTCGATTGATTTCGTGTACAGGTCGATGGCGCGGGTGAGGTCGTGGCGCATGTGATGCTGCGCGCCTTCGTTCCACAGTTCGAGCGCGCGCTGTTTGAGGAAGGTGTCCTCCATGGATCAATCCGTAATGGCGGGAGGCGGGCAGGGTCAAGAGGGGGTGCGCGTGCAATAGGCGGCGAGTCTCCCCGCTGCCCGCGCCAGGTCTCTTTATCCAACCTGTTCGCCGCACCCGCACTGGACGCTTATGGCCCGCTGAGGGTGTGCATGATCTGGATCACCGCGGGGCCGACGATTATGGCCATCATCGCGGGCAGAATAAAAAATACCAGCGGAAACAGAATCTTGACGGTAGTTTTTTGCGCCGCTTCTTCGGCGCGCAACCGGCGCGTGGTGCGCATCGAATCGGAAATCGAGCGCAATGCCGGTCCGATCTGTGCGCCGAGCTGCTCGCTCTGAATCAGAGTCGCGGCGAGCGGCTTGATATCGGCGACCGCGGTGCGCTCGGCGAAATTCCTGAGCGCCTCGCCGAGGGATACGCCGGCAGTCAGCTCGCCGGAGACGGTCGCGAGCTCGCCGCCAATTTCCTGGCCGTGGCGCTGCAGCTCGGTGCCGACGACCTTGATCGCTTCCGAGAGTCCGGGGCCCGCCTCGACGCAAACCACCAGCAAGTCGAGAACGTCGGAAAGCTGGCTTGCGATCTTCTGCTGACGCTTGCCCGCGCGGCGCTGAAGAAAATAGTTGGGCACGAATGCGCCAACCCCGGCGCCCACCACCAGCAGGATGATCGGCTTGGCGCCGGACATGTCGCGCTCGAGACCGATCGCGAGCGCGAGTAGCCCGAACATAATCGCCGCGGAGAGACGGGCGACCTCGAAATTGCGCGCCGCGTCGGAGCCGGTGAAGCCTGCCCGCGCCAGGAGACTGTCGAGCTTCGCTGCCGCTTGCGGATCTTTTTTGGGCTCCGGCACCCGCTGCGCGATCCAGCGGAACAGCGCCCTGACCGCGCTGTCGGAATTCATATCCAGGTCGCCCGGGTTGCCGTACGCCACGCGCATCTTCATCCCGAGGTCGGCAACGCGATCGTTGAGCGCGCGGCGGGTCCCAAAGAACGCGGCGTAGATGGCAAACGACGCCGCGCCGACCAGAAAGAAAATCGTGAGGCTGGCGCTCAAGGCCGTCATGTCAGTAGCGAACTTTGAGGAGGTAGCGGATGGTCATGAAACCCAGGGTGTCGAGGACCGCGGCGATTTTGAGAATCTTTTGTCCGCCGGGCTCGTAGAGCAGCGTGTGCGTGTAACTCGGCTGAATCACACTGAACGCGGCCAGCATCGCAATCGGCAGAAATCCGACCACCATCCCGCTCATCCGCGATTGCGCGGTGAGCGAGCGAATCTGCAGATGGAGCCGCTGGCGAGTGCGCACGATCTCGGAGAGACGGCCGATAATTTGCGCGAGACTCGACCCGACTTCAGACTGCACCTTGACCGCGACCACCAGCAGGCGCAGGTCTTCCACCGGCACCCGCTTGAGCATCTCCTCGAGTGCGCGCGGCAGCGGAAGACCAAGCCGCGACTGTTCGATGACGGAGCGGAACTCGCTCTTCATCGGGTCGGCGAATTCCGCGACCACGACCTGGAGCCCGCGCAACAGCGAGTGTCCGGCTTCGAGCGACGACCGCATGAGATCGAGCGCGTAGGGCAGCTGGACCGCGAATGCCTTGAGCCGGTGCGCCTTGCGCAAGCGGATGTAGAGAATCGGCAGTGAGGCGAGGCCGGCGCCGACTCCGAGCTGCAACAGGCGGCTGTCGGTGAGCGCGGAGCCGGCCGCAAAGCCGGCGCCAAACAGCAGCACGATTACTATCAGGATGTCGGCGACGCCGTTGTAGATGCCGGCTTGCCACATGCTCGCCTCGAGGCGCTGCAGCAGGTTCACCTGGTAGAGCGCGGTGAGGAGCCGCTTGCCCTGGTCGCGGCCGCGACCGACTTTGATGATGTCGTCGTCGACCCGCGTCGCTTCCGGCCGCGACATCCGCTTGAGCACGTCATGGGTCGCAGTCGGCCCACCGGTGAAACGCAGCATCAGGATCGCGCCTATCAGCAGGACGAAGCCTGCGATACTGCCGGTGATGAGGAGGTCCATTTTATTGAATTTATTAAACCCGGGCTTCAGGCCTGCGCGGCGGGCTTCAACAGTCTACTGTCGGTCTTGTAGCCGGCGACCTCGAGGCGGTTGTTGTAGGCGGAGCGGATTCCGCTGGATTTGAAAGTGCCGATGATCTTGCCCTGCGGGGTGGTCTCGGTGCGGACGAATTCAAACAGGTCCTGCATCATGATCATCTCGCCTTCCATCCCGCTTATCTCGGAGACCTTCATCACTTTGCGCGAGCCGTCAGAGAGGCGGCTCACGTGCACGATCAGATTGAC
The DNA here is from genome assembly GCA_036521875.1 of Binataceae bacterium (SeqCode). GTDB lineage: Bacteria > Desulfobacterota > Binatia > Binatales > Binataceae > DATDGX01. The sequence goes on along the minus strand of DATDGX010000192.1, from coordinate 8,716 downwards.
TGCGGAGGCGATTTGCTGGCGCATCGCACGCTGCGGAATCGACACGCCTGAGAGCAGCATCATCATCTCGAGGCGGCCGAGCGATTCGCGCGGGCTGTTGGCGTGGATGGTCGCGATGGAGCCGTCGTGGCCGGTGGACATCGCCTGCAGCATGTCGAAGACTTCGGCGCCGCGGACCTCGCCGACGACGATCCGGTCGGGGCGCATGCGGAGACAATTCTTGACCAGGTCGCGCTGGGTGACCTCGCCCTTGCCTTCGATGTTGGCGGGACGCGACTCGAGCCTGACCACGTGCGGCTGCTGCAGCGAGAGCTCGGCGGAGTCTTCGATGGTCACGATGCGCTCGTCCTCGGGCACGAACGCAGACAGGCAATTGAGCATCGTGGTCTTGCCGGAGCCGGTGCCGCCGCAGACGATCACGTTGAGCCGCGCACGCACCACGGCGAGCAGAAACTCGACCACGTCCCAGGTGAGCGTGTCCTTCTCGACCAGCGAGGAGATGTCGTAGCGGCGCTTGCCGAAGCGCCGAATCGAAAGCGCCGGCCCGTCGAGCGCGAGCGGCGGAATGATCGCATTGATACGCGAGCCGTCAGGCAGGCGCGCATCGACCATCGGCGACGCCTCGTCGACCCGGCGACCCACGCGCGAGACGATGCGGTCAATGATCAGCATCAGATGCTGATCATCCTGAAAACTCACGTCGGCCGCATGCAGCTTGCCGCGCTTCTCGACGTAGACCTGGTTGTGGCCGTTGACCAGGATGTCGGTGATTTCATCGTCGCGCAGCAGCGGCTCGAGCGGGCCCAGGCCCAGCAGCTCGTTCTTGATTTCCTCGACCAGGCGCGCCCGGTCGGTGTCGGTGAGGAGGCGGCCCTCATCGTTGAGGATGTCGTTGATGGCGGCGGTAACTTTGCCGGAGACCATCGAGGGGTCGAGCGTCTCGAGCTTGGAGACGTCGATGGTTTCGAACAGGCGGTTGTGAATCTTGATCTTGAGGCGGCGCGAATTTTCGGAGACCGCGTCCTTGCGCCGGCGCACGGTGGCTCCGATGAGAGAGCCGCCGGTGGCCAGCTCGGCGACGCGGCCGTTGCTGGCGGACTTGCTGAGTTTATCGGCCAGACTCATAGCGGGTACCTCATGAGCGCGCGCTGAAGGCGGAGAACAGGCGCGACATCAAGCCGCTCTCGTGCGCCGCCGCCGCTTCGTTGCCGTGCGTGATGCGATGCGCCAGCTCGACCATGCTGCGGGCCAGCGGGGAATGGGGCGCGACCTGGAAAAGATCCTCGGCGGTGAGCTCGGTGCGCTCCATCACCTTGTCGTCGCAGGGAATCCTGGCGTAGATGGCGCGCGCGAGGGTGGTCTCGATCTGCTTTTCGCCGAGCGGATGAGCCGGCATGTGGCGGTTCAGCAGGTAACGCGGCTCCAGCGTGGTGAGTCCCATGCGCTCGAACAGATCGATGAAGCGCCAGGCGCAGCGCGCCGCCGAAACCGTCTGATCGAGCACATAGAACAGATGCTCGGTGCGTTCCCACGCCGCCACCGCGTTCTCGTCGATATGATCGCCGCAGTCGACAATCACGAAGTCGAACAACTGGCGCATCAGATCGATGACCGTCGCGACCGTGGTGTCGGAGACCAGCTCGCCCTCCTCGATTCGCTTGGGCGCGGCGAGCAGGTACATCCCGGAGGGATGCTTGGTGAGCGCCGATTCGAGCTGGATGGAGTCGAGTTTCCGCTCCAAGCGGATGAGCGGCATGATCGTCACTTCGGGCTCGAGATTGAGGAACACGGCCAGTCCGCCGGTCTGCAAGTCGAGATCGATGAGCGCGACGCGCTTGTTGAGTTCGGACTGCAGCGCGAGGCCCAGGTTGCCGGCGAGACTGGTCACCCCGACCCCGCCGACCAGGCTCGCGAACGAGACCACCACACCGCCCTCGCGGCGCTCCGCCTTCCAGCGCGCCTCGCTGATTTTGAGCAGCGCGCGGGTTGCCTCACCGGCGTCGAGCGGCAGGAACAGCAGCTCGTCGGCGCCGGCGCGCAGCACCCGCTTGATCATCACCGCCGAGCGTCCGTTGACCAGCGCGAACAGCACCGGGCGCGGCGATTGGGCGCCCTGTTGCTGCAGGTAGTCGAGCGAGGCGTCCTCGCTCCCGTCGAATATCACCATCTTCACGTCCGGGTGCTCGGCGCCATTTTCGGGCGCGTGCCCTTTCGTCTCGTCCTCGATGATGTCGAGCGGCGGGTCGCCGAGCGCCTGCAGCGCGACCTTGACCGTGGCGCGCTGCTCGATGTTGTCCCCGACCAGTTGCACCACCAGCGATCCGCGCCGGCCGTTAGACTTGCTTGCCACGTCGATGTCTTCGCTCCGCTCGAACTAGAACCGTGGACGGCTCGCGTCCGGCGGGTTGAGGGTGCGGGTGCGGATCTCGGCCGACGACAGCGGGCCGCGGTTGCTCGGCAGGAAAACCTGCCCGCCGGGCGGCAAGGCGGCGACGATCTGCGGCGTCACGCTCATCACCAGGTCGCTCTCGCTGTCGGTCCAGTAGGTATTGCGGAACAGTGCGCCCGCGTAGGGGAGGTCGCCGAGATAAGGCACCTTGAGCACCTGTGCGGTTTTCTCATGCTGGATCAGTCCCGCGATGATGAGGGTTTGATTGTCCTTGAGCTGCACCAGCGTCTCCGCGCGGCGCGTGACGAAGGCCGGAATGCTGAAGCCGAATTCCATGACGCCATGCGAGTAGTCGGGCTCGGAAAGCTCGGGCTTGACCAGCATCTCGATATCGTCGTTGCCAATCACGGTGGGCAGGAACTCGACCGAGGTCCCGAACTGCTTGAACACGATCGAAGTGTTGAGCGCCTGCGCGATTACGATCGGAATCTCGCCGCCGGAGAGAAATTTGGCGCGCTCGCCGGAGTTCGCGAGCAGATGCGGCTCGGCCAGGATACGCCCCAGGTTGTGCTGCTCGAGATATTGAAACAGCGTCTGCGTGAAGATGTTGGAGTTCTGCGCGGCGAGGCCGTAGGTCATGTTGCTGGAGAGCAGCAGGGGGAGGAGCTGGCCGCCGAGCGGCAGCACGGTGGAGGGGACGGCGGCGCCGCTGGTGGAAGTCTGCTGGGTGAACGGCGTCCCCACCGCGCCCGGCAATCCGACCAGCGTCACGTTGTACTTGGGAAGCGAGAACACGTAGTTGAGGCCCTGGTTCTCAAGGTTGGTGCGGTTGAGCTCAGCCACGATGCAATTGATCATCACCTGCTGGCGCCCGTTCGGATCGACTCTCACCTGACGTTCGTCGTAATTTCCGAGGTCATCCCAGAGGGCCAGCGTGGTGAAGCCGGGCATGTGTCCGATGAGATTCAACTGAAAAGGATTGACCACCTGAACGTCGGCGATTTTCGAGTCCGCCACCGAGACGCGAGTGAGCCTGCGATGGAAGTCGAAGACCCGCGACGTCCCGATCATCAGCGAGATCGCGTCGCTGGGCAGATAGTTGCGGGTCCCGGAAACGGAATCCGACAGGTACCCTCCAGGCGCGACCGGCGGGTCGCTGTGGAATTGACCTGAGCGCGTCTCCAGTGATCCGGTTTCCTGGTGCGGAATCACGAGATCGGGAATGCCTTCGCTCCTGACCGGCTCGTAGTCCGACGATCCGCTCGCAGCCGCCCGTGGCGGAAGAGCGGAGGCGCCCATCACGGCAGGAGCCGCCATCGCCGGCGGCGCGGCCGGAGCCAAAGGGCCGGCACCGGCGTCGAGCGGCGCGGGTGGCGTAGAGGTACTCGCCATCAATCTTTCCGGAGCGCTGTCTCCCGGAGTGCTGGTCATCGGGGCAGCGGTGGCCGCGCGCAGGCCCGCGTCGGTAATCGCCGGAGGACTCACGCCGGGCTTTAGCTGGTCAGCCCAGTTCTTGAGCCCCTTTACCTTGACATCGTAGGTGACCTCGACGCCGTCCGCGCGCTTGACCCCAATCGCCCATCTTCCGGTCTCTGCGGCCACGATAATGAGCTTGCCGGGCGCTTCCGTGTTGGTGTACATCGCATGCGGATTTTCGAGCACCTTGATCGAGGGGCTAGCGCCCTCTTTCAGATTGTCGATTACGTAGGTCTCACCGGCCGCCATCGAGAGCGAGATTTCCTCGGGCTCGGACGCGTCGACGACTGCTACCCGCACCATCAGCGTCAGCAGCACCAGCACCAGCATCGCGAGCAGACACAGTGTCAGCAACGAACCGAAGATGAACTTGAAATTTGATTTCGTCACGCCACTTTCCCCTTTTCGAATCAGCACCCTTGACCGTTCAACTCAGCACCTCGAATTCAATTCGATTCGATTCAATGGATCGCGATCGTTTTCGGCGCGGGCTGGTAACCGGCCTCGCCCGGCCTGGGCGCAGCTGGCGGACTCGGCGAAGCCGACGCTGGCGGCATGGCGGACGATTCCGGTGCGGCGACGACGCTGCTCGAGAACGGCGGCGCGCTCGCCGAAAGCTCGGACGGCGGCGGCACGGCGCGCGCGGCACTAACCGGACCCATGGCTCCGGGATCCGTCGTGCCGGGGCCGCTCGCGTCGCCACCGGTCGTGCCGGAACCACTCGCGTCGCGGCCAAGCGAGCTGGAATTTGACGTCACCCGGCCGGCGGTGCCTGACTTGATGAAGGAAACTGATTCCGAGCTCTTCCCGTCGCGCATGATCTCGACGCTTAGCGGCCGCGGCCCCTGCGGCGAGCGCGGCTGGGACCGATGCGCGGCGATTGGCTGTGGCTGCGCCTGCATCAGCGGCATCGCAGTCCCTCCGGCTGCGCCCAGGAGATCCTTGACGTTGGCTCCCGCGGTGGAGACCATCTTGTTGTCGCTGTAGTTGCGCATCGCGAGCTTGAGAGATCCCTCGTGGCTGGCGAGCCCTAGTTTTTCGGCGTCCGCGGGCGTCACCAGCAGGGTGACGACTTTGACAACCGTGGGTTTGTCCTCGGTCTGCTCGATCTCCTGCGCGACGGCGAGGACCTCGACATTCTGCAACACGATGCGCGAGAAGGACTGCTGATCGGACCCTTGCGACATCGCGACCAGGACGTCGACCCGGGTATGTGGCTGCACGAAGCCCGCGATATCGGCGACCTCGTCGACCGGCACGGACATCGCGCGCATCCCGGGCGGAATCAGCAGGGGCATCACGCCGCCCGCCATCTGTCCGGTGAAGAGTTTGCTGGCGACGATGGGCTCGTTCGCGACGAAGCCGCTTTTTACGAATGCGCCGGCGAGCGCCTGGGCGTCGCTGTATGCACCGGGCGGGACCGCGTCGCGCGACCATCGCGTAATCTTGAATGCGCCGGCGTCGAGCTTGGTGCCGATAGGCAAGTCATGCGCGGCGACTACGATATCCGCAGTGTGAGCGATCGCGTTCTGAACCTCGGCTTCGCGCTTTCGGAGGGTGGAGAAGACCACCACGGCGGCCAGGATCGCGGCCATCACGGCCAGCAATCCGTATATTATCGGTCGTCTCATTACCCCCGCTGAGCCATCCACCACCCAGCCTTAACCCGATAAACTCCCCACGTGCGCCGTTCATCGGATGATCGGCGCGTCGCGACTTGGTTTCCTCGTGCGAGCGGACCCCGCGCCGCGCAAACCGATCGGCGGCGGAGAATGTTCTCCGCCGCCAAGTCGAACTCGCTCCGGACGCTTGCGTCGCGCCCGAAGCCTGTCATCAAGTTCCCGCGAGGCTCGTGGTCACCTTCGTGATCTGCCCGGCAATTCCGGTTTCGAGGCCCTGGTACGCGATGTATCCGGCCACCGCGATGGCGGCTAGAATCAGCACGTACTCAGTCATTGTCTGTCCTTTGTTGCTTTCGCGAATCCTCACGAAAGCCTTCGATAGGTAGTTGGCCATGATGTACTCCCTGAGTGTGATGCTTAAACTTCGAACTTCGAACTCTTCCGAGACCGGAGACACATCGCTCGCGCGATGCTCCCAGTCGGTTCCGGAGCGGCTCCGCGGGTTCTTTGCTGTCCGTGCCATGAGGGACATGGTGCATGGGTTATGCCACTTGAAGGCGCGCGCAATTCGCTTACTTTTAGTTTTCGACCCGCCACGGTTCCGCGATCCTGAGACGATCGATTCCTCCTGGCGGTACGACGCCATTGCGTATCTGACACCCGCGATTCGATTCCCCAATGCGAGCGTTCGAATGCTCAGTTAGAGTTGGAATTGACTATCTCTAGTGACTACCAAATAGGTAAAGCGCATTCGGCTGCAGACTGTGGATTAGTGGCTACTACTCCCGCGACGCTCTCCGCCAGCGACGAGGCACATCTGCTGTGCCCCTTTCGATAGACGCAACTTCGCTGTCACGTAAGCGGGACGAAGGGTGCCACTCAGCGGCATGCGACCGCCACTTTCTTGGCGCCCGGTTCGGAGAGGGCGCGGCCACACGCAAACAACCGAAGCCGCGATCGCAAGTCCGCAATCGCGAAAACAGTAACTCTGCCGGTTGGTCAAATCGCTTTCATTTGATCCATAATGCGCTCGCACAGCGAAGCGATAACCGATGCGTACGACTCGGAACAGTCAACTCTTCCTCGCGGATGTCCTTGCCATGCTCCGGGCCATGCTACAGCGTGCTTACGCGACGCGGGCAATTCCGGGGCTCACGCTCGCGATCGCGATCGGATTAGCCAGCACCATCGCGGTCCCCGGATGCGCTCCGAGCGAGCTGAGTGCGGCGCGTGGCAAGATTGCCGCGGGTCAATACGGCGACGCGCGCGCGGACCTGCTGGAACTCGCAGCGCGCGGCAAATCCCTCACTCCCAACGAGCGGCGCGAGGTCAAGGACGACCTCTGCATCACCGACTTCATGATCGGGCGCCCGTCATTCTCGTTCGCCGAGCAGCGCAGTTCGTGCAACGACGCCCTTCAGGAACCCGGCAGTCAGAGCGCGCCGATTCTCGCGCGGATCGAAACCGCCGACGCCCAGTACGAGGCGCAACGCGTCGACAGCGCGCTCACCGAGGGCGATCTCGCGGGCGCCGAGGACGCCGCCCTCGTCTACTCGCGGATGGCGGGAGCGGACCAGGCGCTGGTCGCGAAATGGTCGAAGCAGATGTGGACGCTGGTCGGCCAGGAGAACCGCGTCGAGCAGCCCGCGCGCAAGGCGCATCTCAATCCCGCCATCTCAGAGACCTCACGCAACCATCCGGAGATGAAGGGCAAGGACGCCGACGAATTCAAGCAATGGATCAGCGAGACCGCGACCGCGCAGGGCGAGCCATTTGTCTCGCGGATAACCCTGGGGCACGAGACGCTGCGACTCTCGGTGAGCCGCGCGAACCTGCACGCCGCCGCGCTCAATCTCGACAAGTTTGCGACTATCAACGATGCGATGGCGGCGCGCTGCGGATGCGACGCGCACACCGATGTCGCCCAGCTGGAGACTGGATTTCCGGTCTGTCTTATCCGCCTCGATCCTGAGATGCGCCGATCGGAAGTTGTGATTCTGCCTCACGGCCTCGGGGGTCCCGACACCAACCCAGGGACCATCCCCGCGACCATCCCAAAAGACGTCTCGGTCTCGATGCGCTAAGTCGTTCCGCCACCGACAGCCCTGCCGATTTCCGCAGCGCTCCGTGCCTGCGCACCCGTGTATCGCTGGCGTTTCAGTAAAAAGGAAAGGGCCGCCCCTTGCCGGGACGGCCCCTTGTTTCAGCCTTCGTAGTGATGCTTCAGGTCACGCGCGTAAAGCACGCGGCTCCGAAGCGGCCCTCGAGATTAGTTCATCGGGGGTGATTTAGCCGGCTTGTTCTTGTCGAACTTCAGCGACAGGTTGGCAACGCCAGCCGCGACGTTCAGGCCGTTCTGGCCCTCGATGCTGATCGGCTGCAGAGCGATCGAGCTCTTGAATCCGCCGACCAACACGTTAGCGCCTGCTCCCACTCCGATCGCCGCGCTCGCAGTCGCGCCTGCGTAGTCACCCGCCAAGGCGCCCTGGCCGACATTCACCGTGGGGGCCATGACCGCCCACAGAATGACGCCCGACTGCAGATAGCCGATGTCCGCGCCGAACTTGGTGATTCGACCGGTGTAATACTCGGTATAGTTCGGCTGCATCGCGTATGCGCACTTCACTTCACGCGACGATCCGATGATGAAGCCCCATCCCGACGCAACGTGACAGCTGAGATATCCAGCTCTCACCGCCGCACCGCCGCCACTGGCAGCCGCTGGCGGGGGCGTCGCGCCGCCGCCGCCTGCGTTAGCAACCGGCGCGAATGACGCTACGGCCATCATCATGCCCACGAGCACAACCATTTTTCCTATTGTTCGCCTCACGAGATCCTCCTTGTGAGTTGGCTAAGCGTTTACCAGTACTGAGCTCGCGAGCCAACAAGGACAGTCATTTAGCATCGTTTGGGAAATATATCTAGACAGCCCTGACCGGGGACCGCCCGGCGGTACAAACCGCCTCCCGCCCCGCCAGGCGGAGGAAAAAATGCTGCCGCGCAGAGGAAAGCCGCACATTCTCCGCCGTTTCCGACCTACCTTCTTCACCCTTCGACTTAGAGATGGAAATCGTTTTGTGGTATCGATGGCAGTCCATCGGGGACTCGACGGTGCCGCAACGGCCCGCGGGGGGCTATCTTGGCGGGACCGAGCTCGCGACAGAAACGAATGAAGCGCAGGCTTCTCATGATTATGGCCATGGTCATGAACGTGGTCGCGAGTGCGAGC
>DATDGX010000191.1:0-6412 GCA_036521875.1 Binataceae bacterium (SeqCode) | reverse complement strand
CTCCGGCTCCCGGCCTTTTCGGGACAGGCAGGAGCGCGCGGAGGCCGAGACGGCTGACTCGACAGCTTGAGGGTGTAGGTATTAGGTTCGGCGCGCGATTGTCAAACCCGCGGCGCAATAGAATGCGATCGGGAGAGGTCGGAGGCGACCGCTATTTTCTCTTGCGACGGCCCCGCGAAGTTTGCTCGCCGTCGATCGCTCCATCCTGCCCGCGTTCCCATTTCTCGATCGCGCTGCGGCTGAAGCGCCACGCGCTGCCAACCCGGAAGCCTGGAATTCGTCCCTCGCGCAGGAGGCGATAAATAGTGGTCGGATGCACCCTGAGATGCTCCGATAGCTCGCCAATCGTCAGAATTTCTTCTTCAGACGCCATTTGCGCGCACTATGTCGGACCGGGTAGTTGCCAAGACCGCCCCACGCGTCCTTGGTCAACTCTCTTGATGTACTCAGAGTCCTTTGCGGCGAGCCATAAGTCAAGCTGTTCACATTCGGTCTTTCTTTAACGCGCCAGCCTTGGCAGCGTCGCCACTATCCGGGTTATGGTGGTGCAAAATGGGCGCTCCGAGGCTTGCGTCAGGCCTTATCAGCGCGTCTTTGCTGGCCATCATCAGGAAGTACGATTAGTCGGTAAATAGTTACAGCTAGTTCAAAGCCAATTGGTTTATCACAGGAGAAAAGATCCATGGCGTATCAGGCACTGGAAATAAAATATGAAGGTCCGATCGTCCTGCTTACGCTCAACCGGCCGCACAATCTGAACGCGCTCAGCGCGCAGATGGTCGACGAACTCGAGACTTTTCTCGGCCAACTCGCGACCGACAAGGAGACCCGAGTCGTGATCATGCGCGGGGCCGGACGCGCCTTTTGCGCCGGGCTCGATCTGAAGGAGCAGAATCGCGGCGACACCGGGCTTGGCTCCTCGACCACCGGCACCTTCGAGATGCAGCGGCGGATGAGCAACCTGGTGGTCGCGATGCGCCGCGCGCCACAGCCATTTATCGCCGCGGTGCGCGGGCCCGCGGCGGGCGGGGGATTCGCGCTCGCCCTCGCATGCGACGTCAGGATCGCCGGCGAGTCGGCGCGCTTCAACGCCGCGTTCATCCGCATCGGACTGAGCGCGTGCGACATGGGCGTGAGCTACCATCTGCCGCGCACAGTTGGCTCCTCGGTCGCCTACGAGCTGATGCTGACGGGCCGCTTCATCGGGGCGGAACGCGCGCTCCGGACCGGGCTGGTCTCCGAAGTAGTGCCCGACGCCGAGGTTGACGGCACCGCCTTGGAGCTCGCGCAGGAGATGGTCGAGACTTCGCCGCTCGGACTCAGGCTCACGAAGGAGTGCGTCGCGATGAGCATTGATGCGGGCAGCCTCGAGGCGGCGATCGCGATGGAAGATCGGAACCAAGTGCTATGCGTTCGCGCGGGCTATATCGAGGAAGGGGCGCGCGCGTTTCTCGAGAAGCGCAAACCAAAGTTCGCGCCACGCGCGTAATATCCCGAATGCGCGCGCAGCTTCGTGACGCGTGCGCGAGGCTATCTCGATGCGACCTGGGTTTCTTCGCCGAGCCGCACGACCATGAACTGATTGCCACCGTCGCGCCACACGCGCACCGCGACCCGGTCGCCCGGCCGATACTGGCCGAGCAGGCTGGTGAGCGCCGGCGCGTCGGGCACCAGTTCGCCGTCGAGGCCGCGGATCAGATCACCGACGCGGATTCCCGCTTTCTCGGCCGGAGATCCGATCGCGACTCTGGTCACCTTTGCGCCCAGCACGTCCGGCTCTGGTATCGCGGTCACGCCGAACCAGGCGGGACCCGCCGCCTGCCGGACTTCAGGATGGAGAAAATATATGTGCGCCGATCGATCCGCGTGATGGGCGATTCGCTCAGCTTCCTTGGCCTCGTTGAGACTGTACACGTCACCCGCAAGATACACGTCGCCGGTAAAGCTGGCGGAAATACCCACATCGGAAAATCCCTGCAGGGCGAGCGCCTCGCGGATTCTCTCTTCGGCGCGGCGGGGACTGAAACTGATTTGTGCAGAGGCCTTCTGATGCGGCGGCATCGCGATCAACGCGAGATTCTCGAGCTGGTCGTCGCCCGTGATCTCGTTATAAGGCGCGCTGCCCGCCTTTAGCTGGCGCGCCGCGGCCAGCATCAGAGCGCCCGTGCGTTGCGAATGGTTTGCGAACAGCGCCGCGGCTACGACCATCGCGACAATCCCCGCCGCCACTGCGCCGACCGCGATTCTCCGAAGCGGCATACGCGCCGTCCGCAAAGTAGTGCGCGCAGATGCGGGCCGCTCGCGCGGCTCGACGCGCTCGGCGGTCTCAGAGCCATAGTCGAGGTCGAGCTCGTCGAAGTGGACCGCCATGTCATCGCCGATCCAGAGAAAATTCTCGTCTTCGGGGAGATCGGACAGCGATTGCGACCGGATGCGCGGGTCGCCGGCCGCCGCCCACATCTCGATGTCGGCCGGATAGTCGGGATCGTTCGGACGGCCGCGAGTCGCGCGCAGCTTCTCGATCCGCCGGAGCATTTCCTCGACGCTGAGATACCTGATGCCGGTTTCGCTGTGCCTCATGATGCTTCACCCTGCTCGAGCAGACGAGCTGACCCTGCTGGGGCCAGTTAACATACTAACAGGGCCGAACGCTCAATCCACACTAACAGGACGGCATTAATTGCGCCAACCCGACAAACGCCGTTTTTCGAGCCGCGCGCGCCTACCCCCGGGGGCCCACGGCGCCGAGCCGGTCAGATTGCCGCGCTCACCGCGTCCTCATGCATCGTGGGCTCGGGCCGCGTATCGATTGGCGTGTAATGGCGGGTACCCTCGCCGATATAGACCTGGCGCGGCCGCGCGATCTTCTGTTCCGGGTCGCGCACCATCTCCGCCCATTGCGCCATCCAGCCCGAGGTCCGTGGAATCGCGAACAGCACCGGGAACATCGTCATCGGGAACCCCATCGCCTGGTAGATGATCCCCGAGTAGAAGTCGACGTTCGGATAGAGCTTGCGCTTGATGAAGTATTCGTCCTCGAGCGCGATCCGCTCGAGCTCCAGCGCGATGTCGATCAGCGGGTTGCGCCCGGTCACTTCGAAGACTTCGTAGGCCATCTTTTTCAGAATCTTCGCGCGCGGGTCGTAGTTCTTGTAGACCCGATGACCGAAACCCTGAATTTTGCGCTCACCCGACTTCACCGCCTTGACCATCGCCGGCACTTTCTCCTTCGACCCGATCTCCATCAACATCCGGATCGCCGCCTCGTTCGCTCCTCCGTGCAGCGGTCCGTACAGCGCCGCGATCGCCGCGGCCGCCGCCGCATAGGGGTCGGGCTGCGAGCTTCCCACCGCGCGCATCGCATTCGACGAGCAGTTCTGCTCGTGGTCGGCGTGCAAGATGAACAGCACATCGAGCGCCTTTTCGATGACCGGGTTCGGCTTGTATCTGAGCTCGGTCATCTTGAAGAGCATCGAGAGGAAGTTGCCGGTGTAGCTGAGTTCGTTGTCCGGGTAGACGTAGGGCAGCCCGCGCGTATGCCGGTACGCGAACGCCGCGAGCGTCGGTATCTTGCCGATCATGCGGCGCGTCTGCAGCCGGCGCGACTCGAGGTCGTCGATATCCTTGGCGTCGGTATAGAACGTCGACAGCGCGCCCACCGTTCCCAGCAGTATCCCCATCGGATGCGCGTCGTAGCGAAAGCCCTCCATGAACATCTTGATGTTCTCGTGGACCATCGTATGAATCTTGATGTTGTACTCCCAGCTCTTGAAATGTTGGCGATCGGGCAGCTCGCCCTTGACGATCAGATACGCGGTTTCCAGGTAGTTGCTCTTCTCGGCCAGCTCCTCGATCGGGTAGCCGCGATAGCGCAGGATTCCCTTGTCGCCGTCGATATAAGTGATCTTGCTGCGGCAGCTCGCGGTGTTCATGAACGCGGGGTCGTAGGACATCAGGCCGAAGTCGTCGGCCGACGTTTTGATCTCGCGCAATGCAGCCGCGCGGATCACGCCGCCCTCCTCGATCGGAATCTGGTAGCTCTTGCCGGTGCGGTTGTCGGTGATGCTCAGCGAGTCGGATTTGTTTGCCATTGGTCCTTCCTCACATGGTTGTGATGGTTGCCGCTCCGCCAATTTTTACTGGGCCGCGCCGTGCCTCGCCCGGCCTCGTTCAACATATATACAGTATAGCGTTTCCACTGTCCAACCCCGCTGACGATCTCCTTTTCGCCTCGCTTCCGCGCCGTTGCCATGGCAGGCTCTCGGGGATGTATTTCCAGCGGGAATGTAGTTTTCAGATCAACCGGCGGTGGCCCCAACGCCCAGCGCGCGCACAATGATCGATCGCCTGATGAGTTCGGTGTCGGCGCTGATCGTCGCCGCTATCTCGACGCTCGGCTACGGCGGCGTGCTCCTGATGATGGCGATCGAGAGCGCCTGCATCCCGCTTCCGTCGGAAGTGATCATGCCGTTTTCCGGCTACCTGGTCGCGACCGGCAGGTTCGGCCTTCAACTGGTGGCGATCGCCGGCGCGGTTGGATGCCTGCTCGGCTCATACGCTGCGTACTACGTTGGCGCGAGCGGCGGGCGATGGTTCCTGCTTCGCTATGGGCGATACGTGCTGATCGCGCCGCACGAGATCGAGCTGGCCGATCGGTTCTTCGCACGATGGGGCTCGCCTGCCGTCTTCATCAGCCGCCTGTTGCCGGTGGTCCGCACGTTTATCGCGTTCCCCGCCGGCGTCGCACGGATGCCTCTGCTGAAGTTCTCGATCTACACGCTGCTCGGCTCGTACCTCTGGTGCCTGATGCTGGCATTTGCCGGGATGAAGCTCGGACAGCACTGGGAGCGGCTGGGACCGCTGTTCCATCGTTTCGACGGCGTGATCGCGATTGTTCTCGTGGCGGGCGCCGCCGTGCTGATCTACAATCGAATCAAGGGAGTGTCCGCGCCCGCTGCCGCGAAGGAATAGCGCGGCGCGGTGCTCTCGAAATTCAGGCGATCAAGATCGGCAACAGCGCGACGGGGTGATCATGACCGACGAAGACGACGATACAAACGACGACCAGGGCGACCTCCCCTCCGAGCCGCTCGAAGAAGTCTTCTCGAGCCTCGAACCGACCGAGGTCAACATGGCGCGCGACTTTCTCGAAACGGGCGGAATCGAGACGTTCATCTTCGATGGCGCCGGCTCGCGGATGCTCGGCACCACCGTCGCCGTGATGGCGCGCCTGATGGTGCACGAGAAGGACGCCGACGAGGCGCGCCTCCTGCTCAAGGACATGGGCTTCAATCGCTGATTGCCGCGCCGTTTCACCCTTCAGGAAAGTTGACGCGAGGAAGTCGAAGATGAACCTGGTCGAGAAAGCCAAACAGCTCGCGCCGCAATTCGCTGAGGCCGTATCTGCCGATGATCAGCTCCGGCGGCTCAGCGATTCCACCTGGAACCACTTGCTCGAGGGCGGTTTCCTGCGATCATTGCAGCCCGCGCGATGGGGCGGTGGCGAAGTCACGCTCGTTGAGTTCGTCGACGCGACCATCGAGATCTCTCGCTCGTCGCCGTCCGCCGGATGGGTCGCCGGCGTGATCGGCGTCCATCCGTGGCAGCTCGCATTGTTCAGCGACCGGGCGCAGCGCGAGATGTGGAGCGAGGATCCTGCCACGATGCATTCCTCGTCCTACAACCCTACCGGCAAGGCCCTCAAGGTTGCGGGCGGTTACAAGCTCTCCGGACGCTGGTCGTTCTCGTCGGGATGCGATCATTGCAAGGGCGTCAACCTCGGCGCGATCGCCGGCGGCCGCGACCTCGACGGCACGCAGGTGCCCAACTTCCGTTCTTTTCTTCTTCTCCGCGAGCAATATCAGATCGATGACAACTGGCACGTCGCCGGCCTCAAGGGCACCGGCAGCAAAGACATCGTGGTCGAAGACGCGTTCGTTCCTGACTATCGAACTCAGTCGCACCTCGATTACGCAATGAACCTCCCGCTGCCCGGACAGGAACTCAACGACGGCCCCCTGTATCGCATGCCCTGGTCAGTGGTGTTCAACATGGCGCTCGCCGCGTCGGTCGTGGGTTCGGCGCGCGGCTTCGTCGAGATGTGGACGGAGATGTCGAGCACCCGCAAATTGAGCGTCGGAGGGAAAGCCGCCGACGATGTCCTCATGCAGCGGCGCCTGGCGGAGGCAACCTGGGCCATCGACGTAACCATCGCGAAAATGCGCGCCGACGCGATCGAGCTGTGGCAGATGGCTGATGCACGCGAGGCCGCCTCGATGAAGCAACGCGCGCAGGTGCGTTGGAACATGAACCGCGGCTGCGAGGTGGTTGGCCAGGCGGTCGGCGATCTCTTCCGCGCCGCAACCGGCCGATCAATTTTCCTCGATCACCCGCTGCAGCGCCGTTTTCAGGA
>DATDGX010000190.1:0-39622 GCA_036521875.1 Binataceae bacterium (SeqCode) | reverse complement strand
GGAGTTCATACGCCGCTCCGGCAACGACGTCCTTCAGCTTCATGGCGTCTTATAGTCGTCGCCACTCGCATTTTCGTAAATCGGACCTTGGTCTGATGACTCGGTAACGCCGGCTGCTATCAGACCAAAGTCCGATTTCGGGCCGAGCTAACTTGAGGTCATCTGGAAGGTATGTCCCGTTTGAATTAAGGCGGGAAGGCGCGTCTCAGTTGGGATCTGAAGAAAAACCGACGGTGATAGTAATCGAAGACGATCCTTCGGTGCGTCGATCTCTGCGCCGCTTGATTGCCACCGCGGGCTTCAACGTCCAGACCTTCGACCGCCCCAGTACCTTCCTCGAAAGCAATCCGCCAATTTCCAATGTATGCTTCGTCATCGACATTCACTTGCCCGAAATGACCGGCGTGGCGTTGTGCGAGGAGATGAGGGCGCTCGGGCGGACGCCGCCGGTGATTCTGATCACCGGACATGTCGACGAGCGAACCCTTGAGATGACGAAGCGCGCCAACGTGGCGGCCGTACTGTTCAAACCGTTCGGCCGAGAGCAATTGCTTGAAGCAATCTCAACTGCGCTTCGTGCTGGATGTCTCAACTAGCCGTTTCGACAGTCTACGAAGCTCGCAGCATTTTGGACCTCGGAAATCAGCTGTTTGGCTATCCTTAACGAGATAGTGACACTTACCGCTTATCGACAAGTTGACGCCAACATCACGTTATTAGACCATACCGGGCGCGGCTTTCGTCTCGCGCCGTATTTTCGGGGCCGAACTTCCAGCTGCGTGCGGAACAACTGGACCATGGCACGAACCTCCTCAAAACGTCGCTCCAGTGTCGAACCCGCCGGCGAGGACAAGCGTCCCGGCATCGCCTCTGAAGCGCGGAGATTCGAAGAGCTGGTTGGCGAGTTGTCGGCCGCCTTTGTTCGGGCGACCGAAGATCAGATCGACCACGAAATCAAGCGATGGCACCGGAAAATCGTCCTCTCGCTGGGCCTCGATCGCTCTTCCATCGCCCGCATAGACGCGCAGAGCAAGACATTTCATCTGGTTCATTATTGGGCCCGCCCTGGTACACCCCCGATGCCAGATGGGTTCAACTTTGGACCGGTCGTGCCCATGCTGACGCAGAAAATGATCGCAGGCGAACCGGTCATCTATTCCAGTCCAGATGAGCTGCCCCCGGAATTCGACCTGGACCTGAAACAGGCGGGAGAGCTTGCACCGAAGTCTTTTGTTGCGATTCCGATGGTGGTCGGGGGCGTCACAGTTGGAGTGGTTGGATTCGCGACGCAAAACCGATTCCGGAGGTGGCCTAAGCAGGTTCTGCGTCGTCTGCACCTGGTGGCAGAGATCTTCAGCAACGCGTTGCAGCGACAACGCGCCGCAGCGGCGAACGCCGCGCTGCGCGCCGAGCTGACTCACGTGTCGCGCGCGGCGACGATGGGCGAACTGGCGGCCTCGCTCGCGCACGAACTCAACCAACCGCTAGCCGCTATTCTTCACAACGCGGAAGCGATCCAGAGTCTGCTCGCAGTTGACAATCCAGACCTCGACGAGATCAGGGCTGCGATTGCCGAAATAGTCGAGGACGATGGACGAGCAGGAGAAATCATCCGGCGTCTACGCTCTTTTTTCAGGCGCGAGGATCTCGCCAAAACAACTATTGAACTGGGCACCGCGGTTGGTCAGATTGCGCGAATCGTGCAAAGCGATGCCGTGATCCGAAACGTCAACCTAACCCTCGACGTGTCGCCGCAAGCGCCGACAGTGTCCGGCGATAGAGTTCAATTGCAGCAGGCGATAATCAACCTGGTGCTCAACGCTTTCGACGCGGCTGCCGGTGTGAAACACGGGCCTCGGGAAGTGGTGCTGAAAATTCCCCCCGCGGAGAACGGCTGGGCAAGGATTATCGTCCAGGACTCAGGCGATGGGATCAAACCAGAAGTCTTGCCACGGATTTTCGATGCCTTCTTCACGACCAAGCCGAGCGGCATGGGGATGGGATTGCCGATCTCGCAATCGATCGTTGAAGCGCACGGAGGCCGCCTGTCCGCGTCGGCAAATCAGGATCGCGGAGTGACATTCGAGATCGCCCTGCCAACGTACTTCGAAACTGATCATTGAGACAGTGCGAAATGACGGTCGCGAACCCGTGAGCGACAAAACCAGGATTGCGGTCATCGACGACGATCGGTCGATTCGGAAGTCGCTGGTGCGGATGCTCAGCGTGGCTGGATTTGACGTCGTCGCGTTCGCGTCGGCAAGAGATTTTCTGGCCGCTGTGGACATAGAGAGAGTCTCCTGCGCGGTTTCAGACTTGCGGATGCCGGGGGTGGACGGGCTCGCGCTTCAACAGACGCTGCGCGGCAGGCTGCCTCATCTCTCGATGGTGTTCATCACGGGACACGGCGACGTGCCCGCCAGCGTCACCGCCATGAAGGCCGGCGCGGTCGACTTCCTGGAGAAGCCAGTCCGGAGCGGCGTTCTGCTCGAGGCGATCAATCGAGCCATCGAGCGCAGCCGGAATTTGTTAGCCGCGTCGACAGAAATCGAAGAGCTGAAAATCCGCTACCAGAGGCTGACCCCGCGCGAGGGCGAGGTGTTTGCGCTGGTCGCGGCCGGATTGCTCAACAAACAAATTGGTGCGGAACTGGGCGCCGCCGAGAAAACAATCAAGCAGCATCGCGGGCGCGTTATGGACAAGATGGAAGCCGAATCGCTGGCCGACCTTGTGCTGATGGCCGAACGGCTGGGTATCCGTCCCGCAGAAACCGATTTCTCCAGGGCGAAGGGCAAACTGATCTCGGAGGCGAAGTGACCTCTCCTACGGAAACGGCCGGGTTCGGCGAGAACGACTTAAGTTCTGATCGCGCTGGCTCTCAGAATTGTCTTTGCACACGGCGACGTTGTGCTATCAGACTAAGGTCCGATTTTCAGTCGTAACATGGGTTGGCACTATCCGCGCCAAGGGACGCTGTTCCAGCCGATCTCATGAACCAGGTTGAACCGCAAAGCGAGCAAGGGGCCGTCTCCCTGTCTCGCGAAAAAGATTCGAGCGTGCTGATCCGGTTGTCTGGTCCATGGCACCTGACGCGAGATGTGCCATCAATCGCAATCCTGCGCCGAGAACTCGAAACTCCGCCGGTGCCCAAAACGGTAGCGTTCGATACGTCATCGTTGGCGAGTTGGGACAGCGGTCTTATTTCGTTTCTCGTGCAGACAAGTGAATTCTGCAGGGCACGTGGAATCGAGCAGAATCGCGACGGCCTCCCCAACGGTCTACGACGTCTCGTCGAGCTTGCTGAAGCCGTTCCTGAAAAAAAAGGCGCGCGGACCGAGACTGCAAAGACCCCGTTCTTCGAGCGAATCGGCAACGTAACGCTGGGCTATGGGCTTTCGGTAAGCGACTTCTTGAGCTTTCTCGGAGAGTTAGCGGTCGCTTTCGGAAAATTCCTCCGCGGCAAGGCTCGTTACCGGCGCGAGGACCTGGTCGAAGTCATTCAGGAGTGCGGGTCCAGCGCGGTGGGTATCGTCAGCCTGATCGCGTTCCTGGTCGGGGTGATTCTTGCCTTCATGGGAGCCGTCCAGCTTTCGCAGTTTGGTGCGCAGATCTACGTCGCCGACCTCGTGGGCATCGGCATGGTCCGCGACATGGGCGCGATGATGGCCGCGATCATAATGTCGGGGCGCACCGGAGCCGCATTCGCCGCCAAGCTCGGCACCATGAAGGTGACGCAAGAGATCGACGCGCTGACAACCATGGGCATCTCGCCGCTTGAATTCCTCGTTCTACCTCGAGTGCTGGCGCTGGTGATGATGATGCCGCTGCTATGCCTGTACTCGGATTTCGTTGGGATACTTGGCGGCATGTTTGTAGGAGTAGGTATGCTCGACCTTTCAGCCTCGAGCTACATGCGCGAGACGATATCGACGCTAACCCTGACGAATCTGTTCGGCGGGGTATTCAAGGCCACCTTCTATGGCCTGCTGATCGCGATCGCGGGATGCCTGCGCGGCTTCCAATGCGGCAACAGCTCATCCGCGGTCGGTGATGCCGCAACCCAGGCGGTCGTCATGTCGATCGTAATGGTAGTCATCGCCTGCGGCTTGTTCGCGGTGGTGTTCAATTTTCTCCACATCTAGCCGCGGACCGAATCAATGCCCACGCAAACAGAAATCATCAAGCCCCAGAGCGCCGCGCCGCACATCATCGTGAAAGATCTCACGATGGCATATGGCAGCTTCGTGCTGATGCGTGATATCAACTTCAACGTCCGGCACGGCGACATCTTCATCATCATGGGCGGCAGTGGATGCGGAAAGAGCACGCTGTTGCGCCATCTGATTGGACTAAAGGAACCGGCGACCGGCGAGATCATCTACGGTGACTTCAATTTCACACGCGCCCAGCCTGAGGAGCGCGAGCGTCTGCTGCGCCGGTTCGGAATCCTCTATCAAAGTGGCGCGTTGTGGAGTTCGATGACGCTTGCGCAGAACGTGGGTCTCCCACTTGGCGAATTCACGGATCTGAGTCCCGGTCAAATCCGCGAGATTGCGGCGCTCAAACTGGCTCTGGTTGGCCTCAAGGGATTTGAAGATTTCTATCCCAATCAAATCAGCGGCGGCATGCAGAAACGCGCCGGACTGGCGCGCGCGATGGCGCTCGATCCTCAAGTTCTTTTCTTCGACGAGCCGTCAGCGGGCCTCGATCCGATCAGTTCGAGCCTGCTCGACGAGTTGATCCTGGAGCTGCGGGATAATCTCGGCGCGACCATTGTGATCGTAACGCATGAGCTCGCGAGCATCTTCGCGATCGGCAACAACAGCGTGTTTCTCGACGCGGAATCACGGGTACAAATCGCCAGCGGCGATCCCAAGGAGTTGCTCGCAAACTCTCATGATCCACGTGTGCGTAAGTTTCTGACCCGCGGGAAAGAGGGAGGCGAATCAGCGGCCAGTCATGGGTAAACGAATTAGTCCAGCCATGATCGGAGTTTTCGTAGTGGGCAGCTTCGCGCTTCTCGTCGCAGCCATCGTCGTGGTGGGTTCAGGGAGCCTGCTGAAGAAACCCGTGCGCTTCGTCTGTATGTTTCAGGGCGGCCTGAACGGGCTGAAGGTCGGCGCGCCGGTCAAGTTCCGCGGCGTTCAAATAGGCTCGGTCGAGGAAATCAAATTGGCACTGTCGCCGGAAGAAGGAGAGCTCCGGCCGGAAATCACGGATCTGCGGTTGCCGGTGATCATTGGAATCGACCGCTCCATGATCACGCAGCGCGGTGGCACCGGTCACGCTCTCTCGCAGGAGGGCTTCGGAGACATGATGGGCCGGGGCTTGCGGGCTCAACTCGCCAGCGAGAGTCTGCTGACCGGACTGCTGTTCATCGATTTGGATCTTCATCCAAACGCGCCGATGGAACTGGTGCTGGTTCCGGGCAAGGGTGACCTACGGGAGATTCCGACGGTACCGACCGGTCTCGAGCAAATTCAGAAGCAGGCGACCGAGGCATTGGCCAAACTCGATAAGATCGACTTCAACGCGCTCGTCAGCTCGATCACGGAGGCGGCGAATTCGATCAAGGAACTCACCGGCGATCCTTCGGTGAAGGCGACGCTCAATTCGCTCAGACAGACGACCCAGAACCTTGACAAGACTCTCACTTCCGTTCGTTACGCAGTCGACAATGCTAACAGCAAGATCGATCCACTGGTAACCAGCCTCGAGAAAAGCTCCGAGGAAGCCAACGCGACCATGAAGGACACGCGCTCCGCGTTGCTCCAGGTGCGGTCCGCGCTCGACGCTGACTCTCCATTTTCAGTCAGCCTGAATCAAGCGCTCGATGAGTTGGCAGATACCAGCCGTTCCGTCGGTCAACTCACCGACTTTCTGCAACGGAACCCCGCTGCCCTGATTCGGGGTAAGTACGTGCCCGAAAAGGACCGGTGATCTTGATGAATATCAGAGCGGCATTGATTGCTGTAAGCGCATTTTTCATCGCGGCAGGATGCTCTCCGCTGGCGCCGCAGCCCGATCGTTCCAGGTTTTTCATTTTGACGCCAATATCAGCCGGCGCGCCCGCGGCCGCAGTACAGGCCCCATCCGCATCCACTCAGCAGCTAACCATCGGTGTCGGCCCGATCGATTTTCCCGACTATCTCCGCCGGCTCGAGGTCGTCACACGTGCGTCGCCGAATCAGCTTGATCTCTCGTCCGAGAAACGCTGGGGGGAGCCGCTCGACAAAAACTTTGCGCGAGTGCTCTCGGAGAATCTCGCGCAACTACTGGACGACCGCAAAATCGAAAAATATCCGTGGCCGCGAAGGACCGAGGTTGATTACCAGGTTACGGTCGACGTGCAGCGCTTCGAAACCGGCGCCGACGGCCAGACGCAACTGGATGCGCGATGGATCATAAAGGACGGTCGCAGCGGGAAGGACCTCTACGCATCGGAGACGTCGTCCAGCACGCCGGTGGCTGCCGGCGACGCGGGAGCATCGGCGGCGCTCAGTAGCGATCTCGCGACCCTGAGCAGCCAGATCGCGTCGCGAATTACTGACCTAAGTCAGAGCGGAACGCGAACCACAAGTTCAAGTGACAGTCAGGCGGCGGCCATAACTCAATAACTGCGGACGATCCGAGCGTGAAATCCACAGTTGCTAACTGACGCCAAGGTTTATCGACAATGCGGTTACTAACCAGGCCTAAGGGACGATCGCTGCCGTTGATACTCGCGGCCGCGGTCCTGATATCCACTTCGCCGATGGTCATCGGATGCTCGCGCGGCGAGGAGCAACCGGCGGCCGCGTCGTCGGCACAGGCGCAGCCGAGCGCCGCCGCCCCGGCGCCAGCTCCTGCCCCCGCCGCTCCGCCCGGTCCGGCTCCAGGAGCCGCTACCGCGCAAGAATTGCAGGAATTGGTCTCGCCCATCGCGCTCTACCCTGACGTGCTGGTGGCTCAGATCCTGGCCGGATCGACCTATCCGACCCAGATCGTGGAAGCCGATCGTTGGATCAAGCAGAACCCTAATCTGACGGGCGACCAGTTGGCCGCCCATGTGAATCCGCAACCGTGGGATCCCAGCATCAAGTCGCTGACCCAGTTTCCTACCGTGCTTCAAACCATGAACGACAACCTGGCATGGACTTCGGCACTGGGCGAGGCGTACTACAACCAGCCCGCCGACGTGATGAATGCGATCCAGGTGCTGCGCAAGATGGCGACGGACGCGGGAACGCTTAAGACCACGCCGCAACAGAGAGTCGAAGTACAGCCGGCTCCTCCTGCTGCGCAGGCTGGCTCGCAACCCTCGATGCAGCAAACGGTCATTATTCAGCCGGCCCAGCCGAATACGGTTTACGTACCACAGTACAATCCAACCACGGCTTATGGTGCGCCGGTCCCGGCGCCGCCGGGATATACCGGAAGTGATTTGCTCCTAACCGGTGTCTTGTCGTTCGGGGCCGGGATGTTGCTTGGTTCACTGATCAACAACGGCCACAACGACTGGGGCTGCAGTTGGTACGGAGGCGGCGGCAGCTCGGTCAAGTACAACAATAACGTTTACGTCACCAACAACAACGTATACCCGGGACGACCTCCCAGTGCCGGTTACCCGCGGCCTGGATACCCACCACCGAACGGCGGATACCCACGCCCGGGATATCCACCATCCAACGGTGGATACCCGTCGCGCCCGGGAAATCGTCCACCTAACGCTGGAAACCCACGCCCGGAATTTCCGTCGCGACCGGGCGGAAAACCACCGTTCAACGGGGGCGGCGGAAACAATCGTCCGAGTACCCTTCCAGCGACGAGACCTTACAACCCGGCAACCGCGAGGCCGGCCAAGAATCCCAATATCACCAAGCCAAATTTTCCCAACGCGAGCACGCTTCCCAACAATCCGGGCGCGCCGAATCAGAACAGGAAAGAGGCGACGAAAAATCGGCCCAACCAAACGGCTAAGCCTGTCGATTCAAATCGTCCCGCCGCGGCTAAGCCGGCGAATCGTGCAGCAGACCCCGCGCGAGGCTTCGCGAAAGATCGTGGCAGTACCGGTGGTCGTAACGGTGCTTTGGGTGGATATGAACCCGGCGGAAGTGCGCAGGCATCCAGCCGCCGCGGACAAGATAGCCTGAAGGGAAACCAAGGTGCGTCCGGCGGACGCGGCAAGGGTTCTGGTGGCGGTAGTGCCAAACCCGGCGGAGGCGGCAGGAACGGTGGAGGGGGCGGAAATCGAGGCCAGAAAAAAGGTAAATGAGGAGTTCCCATGACACCGAATAGAGTGACTGAGGAATCCCTCGAAAGCAGCTTGCGCAGCGCGCACGGAACATGGAAAGGACTCATGTCTGACTTCTCTAACTATTCCAGGGTAAGAAACTCGCGCGCTCGCCTGGCGGTCGCACTCTCAGCGCTCCTGTCGGCGTGCCTGTTCGTCTCATCTTTCGCGTCCGCCGAAGCAACCGCCGCGCAGCAAGTGTTCCCGTCACCCGCCGCCGCGGCCAGCGCACTGGTCGCCGCTGGTAAAGCGGACGACATGAAAACACTTAGCTACATACTCGGCCCGGACGCGGATCAGGTCCTCTCATCGGGAGATCCAGTCGCCGACAACAACGCGCGCAACGACTTCGTCCGCCGCTATCAGGAAATGCATCGGCTCGCCTACGACGATCAGGGCCGCGTCATTCTTTACATCGGCGCCGAGAACTGGCCAGTTCCAATTCCGCTCGTAAAGAAGAATGGCGGTTGGGTCTTCGACACGGCCGCCGGCAAAGAAGAGCTACTGTACAGACGCGTAGGTCGCAACGAGCTGTTTACGATCAACGTACTCGAAGACCTGGCCGACGCGCAGGCGGAGTATGCCAGCGAAGCGCGCGATGGCGAAGGCACAGGTCAGTTCGCTCAGAAAATCTTGAGCGATACCGGAAAGCGCAACGGTTTGTATTGGGCGGCCGCAGAAGGACAGGCAGAGAGTCCAATCGGACCACTTGTCGCGAGCGCCACCGCAGAGGGGTACAGAAGGAACAGTGGCGGAAATCCAATCCCCTTTCATGGGTACTACTACAAGGTTCTTACAAGGCAGGGCAAGAATGCTCCGGGCGGCGCAAGGAGTTACCTGGTCAATGGCAAGATGACTAAAGGATTCGCATTCCTGGCCTATCCCGCCGAGTATCGCGCTTCGGGAGTGATGACGTTCATGATCAATCAGGATGGCGTCATCGTGCAAAAAGATCTTGGGCCCGACACCGCCAAGTTGGCGAGCGAAATAGCCGAATTCAATCCCGATAAGACCTGGCAAGAAGTAAACGAGTAGCCCGTCCTTGCTACGTCGATTGGACAAGACCGCCTAACTCAGGTGGTGTTGCCCAAGGCCTTATCCCGATGACGTCAGTTCACGGGACGGGACAAAGCGTTGAGGCCAGTCCGTTGCAGGGAGATGATCAGTCGAGTTGCTCGGCGATCCTGCGATTGCCGGCCCAATCAGATCTAGTTCTTAGTCTATAACAGCGGCAATCCAACGAGGGCTCCAGGAGCCGTCGTCTCCAGCTTTCGCTCCTTCGGTGATGTTGCTGCGATTTCCAGGATCGTCGAAGGAGATGCGGGTGTCGATCTGCCTGACGACTCTCCGAATCGCTTCGACCGTATCGGCCGGGAGTTGCCAGAAATCCACCTCGCGGTCGCTAGAGTTTGGTCCTCTCTTTAACGACCCAGCCCAGAGTTTCGAAGTTCTTCTTCGCGAGCGGCGACATCTGACCAGAGAGCCAAACGCTTCGCTTCGCCGATTTGAGATCAGGGCGGTTGGCAAAATAAGAGGTTCGCGCGGTCCACGACACGTAGTCAACCTCAGCGGGCACGACGATCATGCCCGCACGATCACGGCCGATGACCGTACCGCGGGCAATTATCCTGGTAAGAGGTGTCCGGGTCTGGTGATAGTTGGCCAGCATGTCGAGGCAATCAGCGAGAAAGCGCGCTTGATCTTCGGAGGCGGCGGTGTTTGCCAGTGCTACAATGTCAGTGGATCCTGGAACTCCCGAGAGTCGGGAAAGATCCTCGACGAAGGCGGTCTGCACACTTAGCGGGAAAGCTTGATTGCGCATGAAAGCTTTGATGGTTTGCGCCGGCATCTTCAGCGCTTCCAGCTTTTTTTGGTTCTGTACGATTAGATCCGCTTTGGGCGTGTCCCACACCCACTGAGAGACCACTCTCGTCGCCGTGATTGCCATCGAGCCAGGTATGAACACCGACATTGTCGTCGTTACACCTACGTGCGCCCTGAAGGCGACCAGCGCAAAGTCATCAAGCTGCTTGGCGAGAATCGGGTTCGTAGTGTACGGATCAACGTGCAGCTTCTTCGCCAACTCCCGGCGCTCCTGCTCATAGCCAAAGACGTCGCGGGTAGTCTGCAGGGAGCGCGTGGCAACCTCACCAGCCTTGTCGGCCGCAGAACCCTCTTCTGGTTCCGTCGCGGCCTCCTTGAGCCGTTGAGCACCGAGGCCGACGCGGCCGAAGAACCGCCCGATTCCTTCCGGCAGCCCTTTGACCGTGTCCACCGGATTCATGATCATTTGCCCGGCCGCGGTGACCGGACGAACCGCGTTCGTCGCCAGCGCCTGCGCAAACACTTTCGTCTTGCTGGTCTGTTGCAGTTCCACGATCGCCGGGATCTCCGCAACGCGAATCCGGAGGATCTCGAGCCCGTGCGCCTGAAAAGTTCCGACATCACTTCGGATAGTAAAATTGGCGGTAAGCCCGTCGGTCGGAACGTTGTCATCGACGTGAAAGCCGTTCCCGTTGAGCAAAGTTGCCGGCGCGAGCTGCTGCGCTCGTATCGTCGGCGGCGTCTCGAACTTTCCTGCGGCATCGGCAGCGGGCGCTTGCACAGGAACTAGCAGTAGAATTAGCAGACCGAATCGAAACGAATGTTTGATCCGATTACTCCCCTTGGCCCGCCGCACTAATTTGCTGCTGCTGGTGATGAACATGTTTGAATTCCCTGCGTGTGCTGTTGTCTATCGAGAGTCGAATGATGTCAACGGTGGAAGCTGAAAAAATCCGACTTTGGTCCGACGTCGATTCACAAACTCGGGAAAAGCAGCCGCCACCGAATTAACTCGAAAAGGCTCTAGATTTGCTGGATTTCACTGGAGCCACCCGTCGGATTCGAACCGACGACCTGCTGATTACGAATCAGCTGCTCTACCAACTGAGCTAGGGTGGCCGAGCGCCGGTCGAGACAACGCGAAGCCGGTTCATCAGCTTAGCGAACGGCGCATCACTGAGAAAGGGTAAACGATGCGCGCCGCCTGACACAGGGCGGCGTTGCGTCGATCGCGGCGGCGGCGCATCGTTTTAATCACGGTGCCGCGCGAGCTGCACCGCCGCCGATGCCGCTCCGTTTATCCATAGACTACGGCAAGGTCGCCGAGCGCTACGACAATTCGCGCGGCGTCGAGCCATCGATCATCGCGAATCTGGCCGCAGGGTTGCGGAGCCTCGGCGCGAGCTCGCTCATCGAGATCGGCTCCGGCACCGGTAACTATACCGCGGCCCTGCTCGCGCGAGGTTTTCATGTGACCGCGCTCGAACCCGCGCATGAAATGATCATGCGCGGACGCGCCAAGGCCGCGACGCGATGGCTACGCGCCGACGCGCACCGCCTTCCGCTCCATGACGGCGCCGTCGATGCCGCGACCGCGGTCAACGTGCTGCATCATCTTGCTGATCTTCCCACCGCGCTCGGCGAGCTTTTCCGCGTGACCACCCGCGGCGCGGTGCTGCAGGCGGTGGTGCGCGAGAATCTCGAGAGCCTGTGGTATCGCCACTACTTCCCGGCGATCGATAGCCGGCTACTGCCGCTCCATCCGACGCTCGGCGCGCTGGTGACCGCGGCGCTGCGCGCGGGGTTTGCCCGCGTCGAATCCGCGACGATCTTTTATTCGGGCGGCGCCGATCTTACCTTCGAGGCTGCGCGCACGCGGCCGCGCCTGCTCTTCGATGCGGACTTTCGCGCCGCGACGTCGGGATTTCGCCGCTTGCCGGCACACGCCATCGAGCTCGGCCTGGCGCGGCTCGAAAGTGATCTTGCCTCGGGCGACTTTGATGCGATCGCGCGTCGCTACGAGGCCGAGCACGCGAGCGTCGGCGACTGCGTGGTGCTGACAGCCGCGCATCGGGCGCTGCACTGAGCACGAGAGAGCCAGGACGGCCTCGCTGCGTGATTCCGCTTTACGGCGCGAAGCGCTCGCGCGCCCACTCAGTCAGCACCTTCATCAGGCGCGGACGCGGGTCGCCCAGATGCCCCTTGCTTCCTCCGGCGCGCATGAAGTGATCGGCGCCCTCGATGAACGCGATATTCTTGTCGCGCGCCCCCGCCGCCTCGTACTCCGCGCGCACGTCGGAGATGAAGATGTCCTGATCGCCGTTGGCGCCGACCACCAGCGTCGGCACCGTGACCTTGGGAAGATTTGCCGCGGTTTTTGCGTACGACGAGAGTCCCGACCAGGTCGACAGCCACGCGTCGGGGGTGACGATTCGTCCGAGTCCGAAGGCGGAGTAATTGAAGAGATCGGGACGCGCCGAGATGATCGAGCCGACCGCGCGCTCCGACGGGGCGATGCTCAGGTCGAGATAGTTGGGATTGGCCTGGGTGCGGTACACGATCATGTAGCGCGGCGCCATCGCGCGCCGGGCGACGAAGTTGCGCTGCTCGGCGGGCGCCGAGCCGAACTCCGACGCGCGCATCGCACTCCGCGCGCCGTGCGCCTCTGCGATGTGCCGGCGCGCGATCGCGTCGATGCGCGCGACGCGTGCGCGCTGGCCCGCCCAGTAGCGCTCGAGGAACTCCTTCGCATAGCGGCTCTCGGCGGGTGGCGTTTTGAAACCGTTGCTCTCGTCGTACATGTCGAGCGCGGGATCGCTCGCGAACGGATCGGACTCGTCGACCACCGCCGCATCGAGCGATCCCATCAGCACCATCCCCTGACCCGGATGCGCGGCGAGCATGATAAATCCGTCCGCGGTGGGAAGCTCGAATTGGTTCAGGTCCGGCGGCCCGCCTCCGGGCGGCGCCGCGACCCGCTCGCCCTTGGGCGTGCGCGCCTGCGCGTCGTAGTACGAGAACAGCGATCCGCCGCCCGAGTTGCCGAGCATCACGATGTTGCGAAAGCCCTCCTCCTCGCGCAGAAATCGAATCGCCGCCGCGAGGTCGAGCATCAGGTTCTCGTGAATCATCATCGCGTCGTTGTTCAGGTAGCGAGTGTTGAAACCGAACGCCGCGAAGCCCGCCGCGACCCAATATGGAATCGAGTAGTGATGGCCGAACTCGGCGCGCGGATGCGCCATGATCACGACGGTGCGGGGCTGCTTGCGCGCGGGGCGGTAGAGAATCCCGCGCGACTTTCCGTGGTCGGCCGCATAGAGCTGGAAGACGCGATGCTCGACGGTTGGATCGATATCGGCGAAGTCGATTGGGTAGCGTGCCTGATAGTCAGCCGGCGCCTTGGGCATCGTAAGGTGCTCCTCCGTTGCGATTCCGCGCGCTTCGCGCGATTCAACCAACCTGCTAGCACGGCTTCGCGATGAGCTGGTAGCCCGCGAGGCTGTGCCGCATGCGAGCCTGATGTAAGCTGGCGTGAGTTTTCGGAGGGACTGGATTTGAAGAGCGGAATAATCGGCGCGCGCGGCGCGGGCAAATCAACTGTGTTTCACGCGCTGACCGGGCTTGCGCCGATTCCTGGCGCGGCGGAGGGCAAGAATCGCGCGCGGCCCGGCCAGATCAAGGTCGCCGACGCGCGCCTCGATTTTCTGGAGGAGACCTACGGCTCGAAGAAAAAGGTCCCGGTCGAGCTCGCGGTGCTCGACTTCGCGCCCAATCCGAAAGAGCAGAAGGAAGGCGCCGCGCTCGACGCGAGCCTGCTGCCGCTGATTCGCGACCTCGACGCGCTGCTGGCCGTGGCGCCGCAATTCGCCGGGATGGAAAAGGATCTCGCCGCGGCGCTCGAGAGTATCGACGGCGAGCTGGTGTTTGCGGACTTCGATCAGGGCGAGCGCCGCCTCGAGCGGCTGAAAAAGGAAAAGGGCAGCGACTTCGAACGTCAGTCGCTGGAGAAGGTGGTCGCGTGGCTCGAGCACGGGAAGCCGCTCAGGACGCTCGAGCTCACCGCGCAGGAGCTCGCGGCTTTTTCGAGCTTCGGGTTTCTGTCGCGCAAGCCCGCGCTGATCGCGGTCAACTGCGAGATGGAGCGGGCGGCCGCCGAGGTCACCGCGGCGGAGCGTTCGGCGGTGACGGCGCACGGCCTCGACGTGTTCCGCCTCGCGGCGAAGTTCGAGTCCGAGCTGTGGGAGCTCGACGCGGACGCGCAGCGCGAGCTGCTCGCGGAGGCGGGCCTCGACGCTCCCGCGCGCGACCGCCTCATCACCGCGCTGTATCGGCATCTGGGCCTTATCACCTTCTATACTGCGGGCGATCCCGAGGCCCATGCGTGGCCGCTTCGGAACGGCGCGACCGCTCTGGAAGCGGCCGCCCGGATTCACAGCGACATCGCGCGCGGGTTTATCCGCGCCGAAGTGGTCGCCTACGAGGACTTCGCCGCGCTCAAATCGGATGCCAAGGTCAAGGAGGCCGGCAAGCTCCGGCTCGAAGGCAAGGACTACGTGATGCGCGACGGCGACATCATCCATATCCGCTTCAAAGTGTGAGCCTCCGCTCCCGCGCCTCCAATCCGCTCCCGCAAGGCCATTGCGATTGCCGCTATGCTCCGTCTGACCCTCGCGAGCAAGGACGAAATTTTCCGCGCGCTCGCGGAGAGCCTGCTCCAACGCGTCGACGCGGCGGTCAAGCAGGCGCGCGCCGCGAGCGGTCCGATCGATGCGCGGCTGCTGGCGGTGCTCGAGGCCAAGTTCGGCCTGTTCTTTGAGACCGTGCACAGCTCGGCGCACGCCGCCGAATTGATGGATTCCAAGAATCGGCTCTCGGCCGAGATGTTCGAGCGAGCGGGGCGCAGCTATATGAAGGTGCTCCGCGAGATGATTGCGGAGGCGGCGCGCCGCGGCGAGATTAGCCCGTCGCGCATGGGTCTGGATGCCGGCGACCTGGCCGAGATGTTGGTCGCGGCCGCGCAGGGAGTCGCAAGCGGCGCGGCCAGCGCGCCGATCTTTCATCGCCGGCTCGGCGAGATAGTCCGCGTAATCGTGGCTGGCCTGTATGTCCCCTCTGGGGCGCGCGCCGCGTCGCATGCAAAGCCGCGGGCGAAAATTCCGGCGAGCGCCAACTCGATCGCCAAGTAAAAAAATCAGTGCTCAAGATCCGGCTCGCGAAATCCTCCGATTTCGATCGGCTACAGCGGCTGGTCGCGGCCTACTATGCCTTCGACGCGATCGCCTTCGACGAGCGCGTCACGGGACGGGCGCTGCGCCGCTTGTTGTCCGACAAGTCGTTGGGCCGCGTCTGGGTTGTCGACTCGGGACGCGCGCTGGCCGGCTACGTGGTCCTGACCTACAACTATGATCTCGAGTTCGGCGGCCGCGAAGGATTGGTGACCGACCTGTTCATCGCATCGCGCTATCGCCGCAAGGGTCTCGGCGCGCTGCTGATGACGACGGTGCGCGATTTCTGCCGCGGCGAAAAAATCAGCACCATCGAATTGCAGGTGACGCGCGACAACCGCGCCGCGCAAGCATTCTACCGCGCGCTCGGTTACAAAACGCTGGACAGAGTCGTCATGAGCCTTGCGGTGGAGTAGCGGTGCTGTTGCTTCTTCTGCCGACGCGTACCGGCCGGCACTATGTAACGATCCTTCGACTCCGGCGGCCTTCCCTCAGAGTTTGTGAGTTTTTTAAAAATTAAAATGAATTTGGCTGGGAGCGCTGCCCGGAACGGAAACGGAACCACCGTCGCCCCGCTGAGCCGCAACAAACGTCGTCATCCTGAGCGAAGGCTGCCGGAGTCGAAGGATCGCTACGTACTTATCGTTTGAATACTCAGCGATAGTTGTCCACGCGCCGTTGATCGCCTGTTGACGGCCTGCCTACTACTCTGCGCGGAAACAATCGGCGCTCAGGTCCGCAAATTCGGATTAACCGATCGGCTCAACGCCATTTTCTTTTTGCGGCGCCATCCTTTGAGTTGCTTCTCCTTTTCGATGGCGACCGGCGCGCTGTCGAAACGTTCGAAGTAATGTCGGCATCGCTGGAGAGGATGTACACATAAAAGTTGGCGACCCTTGACGGCATAGGAGCAGTGCGCGCGGCACTCACCGTGAACGAGCAGCGCGTGTCATTTGTACCTCGCCATGCGAGGCCTGGCATCGCCGCAACGGCAGGGCTATCAGCGGCGCGTGGACAACCATCGCTGAGTATTCAAACGATTGTTACGTAGCGATCCTTCGACTCCGGCAGCCTGCGCTCAGGATGACGCCTTTTTTTTCCGGCTCATTGGAAGCACGGTGGTTCTCTGCGCTCTCGTTCGTTCAGAATTCTTTTTAACACTTTCAAAGACTCACAGCCTCTGAGTACAGGCTGCCGGAGTCGATGGACCACAGCGAACACATCGGCTCAACACTCAGAGATAGGTGTTCTCCGCGCTACGGAATCGCCATGCGAACGGCAAGGCGCCCGCTCCTCGCCTGATTGACGCCCTCAAATTTTCGCGAGGTTGGCGGCCGTCCTATCACCGACCACTTTTCCGGTGTTCAGGGTTGTTTTCGGTTCGATCAGAATTACGTGGACTTCTTCCTCGGCAACCGGCAGGTGATCGACGCCACGGGGGATGACCACGAATTCTCCGGGGCCGATGCGAACTTCGCCGTCGCGCAGCTTGATTAATAGCCGGCCCTTCATCACGAAAAACAGCTCATCCTCCTTTTCGTGATGATGCCAAACAAACTCGCCCTTGAATTTCGCCAGTTTGACGTACGAGTCGTTCAACTCCGCAGCGATCTTCGGACTCCAGTAGTCGCTGAACAGATTGAATTTCTCAGCGACATTCACCTTTTCCATATGGCTCCTCGTTCCCAGAGGACAGATCGATGATATCCGTACCGCAACGCCCAACTACGCCGCTAGATTCGCGCGGATGGGCGCGGAAGCCTTAGCGCTCGCGAGTCGCGGCGCCACGGTCGGAACTTCCTAGGCGCCCCCGCCGGCGACAACGGAGCCGGCTTCTTGTGTGCTGATGGGTGCAGGGGTCACCCCTGCCTTCTTGTGTAGCACGTGGGTGCAGGGGTCAGCCCCTGCTCAGAAATTCTTTAGTGCGCGGATGGTGCGGCGGACTGCGCTGTTGCGATCTTCGTTGACCGGATTGGTAAACACCAGCGCGGTGCCGAGGCCGGGTGCGCATAGCTCCTTCAGCCGCTCGCGGACCCGCGCCTCCGGTCCCACTACCAGGGTCGCATCGATCATTGCATCGCTCACCGCGCGCACCGCGGCGTCGGCGTCGCGGCCGGCCTTGCGGATTCCGTCGATTTCACGCGCGAAGCCCGCATGCGCCATCATGTTGCCGTAAAATCTGAGCGCGCCGTAGCGGGACAGCAGCTTGCGCGCGGGACGGCGCGCCGCCTCGAGGTCGTCGGAGATGAATGCGGTCGCGAACAGGGTCGCCTCGATGGTCTTGGGGTCGCGGCCTGCCTTGCTCGCGCCCTCGGCCAGCTCGCCGAGCGCTTCCTTGACGCGGGCGGGCGGGAAGAAGTTGAAGATGACGCCGTCGGCGATTTCGCCCGCCAGCCGGACCATCGGCCGCGACACGCCGGCCAGGTAGATCGGCAACTTCCTGGTGACCTTGGGGCCGGTGCGGCCACCGTCGAGCGCGCCGCGCAGCACTTTGACCGTCTCGCGCATTTTCACCATCGGTTCGCCCATCTCGATTCCCAGCGTCGAGTTCATCTCGCGATGCCCGGTGCCGAGACCGAGGACGAAGCGCCCGCCGGTGAATTCCTGGACGGCGGCGGCCTCGTTGGCGAGCAGGATCGGATGGCGCAGGTAGATGTTGGTGATCGCGGTGCCGAGCCGGATTCGTTTGGTCTGCATCCCGAGCGCGAGCGCGCAGGCGAGCGAGTCGTTACCTGCCTCGGTCAGGAAGACGCCGTCAAGGCCGGCATCTTCGACCTCCCGGGCCCATGCGACCAGGGTCTCCGGCGGACAGTCGGGCAGCGTGGCGCAGGCGAGTGCGATCTTTGCCATGACGAGATCCTTTCGATTCCGGAATTCCAGCGATTCCAGAATTGGTTCGATTCAAATTTCCTATCGATTCAAAGACGCGACACTTTCATCATCGGCCTCAGCGCGTCAAGTCGGCGCAGCGGCGCGCCGCTGCTGGACTTTTTCGGCGTCGTGATCGTACAGATAGACCGTTCGATAACTGCCCGGTTAGGTCGATCCGGGTCATAGACTTCCACAGGGAGGGGGTAGAGCGATGAAGCGATTTGCGCTGTTGGTACTCTCGGTGACCTTGGTACTGGGCGCGGCGGGCTGGAGCTACGCCGCGGATTTGTCGAGTTCGGGGCTTGAAGAGGCATTTGTCGACGCGGTCGGGACCTGCGGGCCGACCAGCAACGTCGCGGGCGCGCTCGGCAAGAGCGACGATCCGGCTGTGGTGCGGGCGTTGCGCCAGGCACTGATCATCGAGGCGGCCGACGACGCGGCGGGAGTAGCGTCGCAGAACAAGCCGCACGCCGACTGCATGAAAAAGGAACTGACCGGACGCGGATACACCACCGACCAACTGGGTGTGCTGCCCGACTGCACCAAGACCGACTGGCCGGATCCGCTGACCAGTCTCGGCTCGTGCGTCAAGACCCGCGCGCGGATGATGGCGGGGATGAAGAGCAAGTAGAGTTCGGCGCGGCGGAGGGCGCGGAGTCAGTCGAGGCCGTACTTGCGGCGCTTGCGCCACAGGGTCGCGACATTGATCCCGAGCATCTCCGCCGCCTCTTCCAGCGTCATCGCCTGCTCGAGCACGAACTCGATATGGCGGCGCTCGAGTTCCTCGAGCGTATGGTTCTGATCGCCGCCCTTGCGCGGCCCGGCGAGAAGCTTGTCGGGCAGGTCGCTGAGGGTAATTTCGTCGGCCCGGCACAGCACCACCGCGCGCTCGATCGCGTTTCTCAGCTCGCGGATATTTCCCGGCCACGAATAGTTCTGGATCGCCTCGCGCGCGTCGGGCGCGAGCTTGAGCGCCGGCTTATGATGGGTCAGCGCGGAGCGCTCGGCGAAATGCTCGGCGAACTTTAAGATCTCGCCGGGACGTTCGCGCAGCGGCGGCACGTGAATCTCGATCACGTTGAGCCGGTAGTAGAGGTCCTCGCGAAAGCGCCGTTCGGCGGTGAGTTGTTCGAGATTCTGGTTGGTGGCCGCGATTATCCGCGCGTCGACCGTGATGGTCTCGGTCCCGCCGACCCGCTCGAAGGTCTTCTCCTGCAGGAAGCGCAGCAGCTTCGACTGCACCGTCGGAGTCAGGTCGCCGATCTCATCGAGCAGGACCGAGCCGCCGTCCGCCGCCTCTAGCCTGCCGGGCTTGTCCTTGATCGCGCCGGTGAACGCTCCGCGCACGTGTCCGAACAGCTCGCTCTCGAGCAGATGCTCGCTGAGCGTGGTGCACGGGACCTCGACGAAGGGGCCGTCCTTGCGCGGGCTCAGGTGATGAACGTAGGCGGCGAGCAGGCTTTTGCCGGTGCCGCTTTCTCCGGTGATCAGGATGGTCGCGTCGCTGCGCGCCACCTGCGCGGCGAGCTCGGCGATCTTTTTGCTCTGTCCTCCGAACGCCTGGAACGGCGCCGGCTCGGCGAGCCGCTCCAGGCGCGCGCGCAGCGACTTGTTCTCGGCGCGCAGGTTTTGCAGTTCCATCGCGCGCGCGACCACGCGCCGGATCTGGTCCGCGCTGAACGGCTTGGGAAGATAATCGTATGCGCCGAACCGCATAGCCTCGACCGCGTCGGGAATCGAGCCGTACGCGGTCATCATGATCACCGGCATCGACGGGCTCTGCCGCTTGACCGCCTCAAGCAACTTGAACCCGTCCATCCCGGCCATGCGCACGTCGGTGATCAAAATTTCAGCGGGCGACGATCCCAGCAACTCGAGCGCGCTTTCGGCGCTCTCAGCCTCGGCCACGCGATGGCCCGAGGCCTCCAGCGTCACCGCGAGCATTCGGCGGATGTTGCGGTCGTCGTCGACCAGCAGAATGCTAGCCAAGGGTCTCCTCCCGCAGCGGAATCTCGACCGCGAAGGTGGTGCCGCGTCCGCGCTCGCTCTCGACGTAGATGCGCCCGTTGTGCGCCTCGACGATCTCCTTGGCGATATGCAGTCCCAGGCCGGCGGAGCCCATCTGCGATGCGTCGTCGGGGAACTGCGCGTAGGGCTCGAAAATTCGCGGCATCAGCTCGGGCGCGATTCCCGGACCGCTGTCCGCGACCGTGACCCGCGCGGTGGTCGCGTCGTGGCTGATCTCGAGCGTGATACGCCCGCCGACCGGCGAGTAGCGGAGCGCGTTGCCGACCAGGTTGGTGATCACCCAAGGCAGCTTGATCGGATCGCCCCAAATCGGGATCGGGCGCTCGTCCGAGATAATCTCGATTTTGATGCGCTTCTCGTCGGCTTGCAGCTTGAGCGGGCGGCAGATGTCGCGCACCACACGGTCGAGCATGATCGCGCGCCGCTCCACCGCGATTCGTGCGGCGCTGGAGCGCGACGCGTCGAGCAGGTTTCCGGCGATTGCCTGCAGGCGTCCGATATCGTCGCGAATCGTGTCGAGCAGCTCGCGCTCGCGCGGCGCCATCGCGGCGCCGGTCGTTTCCACCAGCAGCTCGGCCGCGATCGCAAGCGAGGTCAGCGGCGTCTTCAGCTCGTGGGAGAGCGTTGCGATCAGATTGGCGCGCGAGCGCTCCTGGTCGCGAAGCAAAGTGACGTCCTGCAGCAGCAGGATCGCGCCGAGGCGCTCGCCGCCGGGTCCGGTCCACGCGAGCTCGCGGTGGATGTAACTGTGATCGCGGCCACGCAGAAACAGCTTGAACTCGACTGCGCTGTCGATTGCGCCTTCGCCGTCAAGACTGCCGCGCGCGGCCACCAGCCGCGCCACGTGCGGATTGTCCGCGGCCAACCGCTCGAGCTTGGCCGTGCCGACCGTGTGCGGCTCGAGGCCGAGGATCGCGCATGCGACTTCGTTGATATGGACGATCGCGGACGACGGGTCGAGCACGATCAGCCCGTCCTCGACGCTTTCGATAATCGCCTCGATCTTGGAGCGTTCCAGATCGAGCTCGAGAAGCCGCACCTCGTATCTGCGCTCGGCGCGGCGCACCAGCGCATACGCGGCGAGGCCTCCAACAACTAGACCGGCGATGACTGCGAGTAAGATTTGCAAGTGGAGATGCGTGTGTTGAAGAGTCCGCGGCGTCGCGTCGCAAATTGAACGCGCGCGCGCCGAGGCGGATTTCTTCGGATTTTCCCGGATTTTGGCATCAGCCGCCATTGTAACGCGTGCGCGGCCGCTTGCTTCAAGCATCAAGGCCGTCCTGGGCGCTCTGCAAATTGCATTGACCTGAATGCGGTCACGTTGCGCAACGCAATCTGCCTCACCAAAAATGCCCGAAAATCAAGGTAAATTCAGCCGGTCCAGCCATTGCTGATCTGAAATGGGGATAACTGCGCCCGCTTCTCGGGCGTGGGGAGGAGCAACTCTTGGCTGCGAGCATAGAAGCGGCCGGCGCGGAACGGAATTCGGCGCTGAGCAAACATACCAGGGCGATCGTCGTCACCACCGGGATGCTCGCGTTCATTTCGTTCTGGCGCGCCTCGGCGGTGGTGCTTTGCGATCTCGCCTCGACGGCGTACTACATCGGCGGAATCGTCGAGCCGGCGGTCGGCCGCTCGGCGCCGTACTTCATCCTCGCGGTGATGATGTTCTCCTACGCGGTGCGTGCGGTGTACGTGGAGTCGTGCTCGATGTTCACGCGCGGGGGCGTGTACCGGGTGGTGAAGGAGGCGATGGGCTCGACGCTCGCGAAGATTTCGGTCTCCGCGCTGATGTTCGATTACATCCTGACCGGCCCGACCAGCGGTGTTTCGGCGGGCCAGTATCTGACCGGCATCATCAACGAGCTGCTGAAACTCGTCGGCGTGAACTTCGCCTTTCCGCCCGACGTCACCGCCGCGATATTCGCGATCACGGTCACCATCTATTTCTGGTGGCAGAACACGCTCGGGATCGAGGAGTCGAGCGGCAAGGCGATGCGCATCATGCAGGTCACGACGCTGATGGCGGTGATCATGATCGTATGGTGCGGCATCACGGTTTACACGCGCGGGCTGCACCTGCCGCCGCTCGAGCTCAAGTTCAGCGACGAGTCGCTGGGCTGGCTCAAGCATTTGCCGGCGGCGCGCACGCTTGGCGCGCTCGGGATTTGCATCGCGTTCGGGCACTCGATACTCGCGATGTCGGGCGAGGAATCGCTCGCGCAGATCAATCGCGAGATCGAGGCGCCCAAGCTCAAGAACCTGCTGCGCACCGGGTTCATCATCTTCATCTACAGCCTGCTGCTCACCTCGCTGATCTCATTCTTCGCGGTGATGATCATTCCCGATGGCGTACGGATGGCGAAATACGGCGACGACCTGATCGGCGGCCTCGCGATGTTCGTGGTCGGACCGCTATGGGCGCGGCTGGCGTTGCGCGCATTCGTGGTGTTCGTGGGGTTCCTGATCCTGGCGGGGGCGGTGAATACTTCGATCGTCGGCTCGACGGGGGTGCTGACGCGCGTCGCCGAAGACGGCGTTCTATTAGACTGGTTCCGCCATCCGCACAAGAGGTACGGTACCAACTATCGGATTGTCAACCTGGTCGCCCTCCTGCAGATCGCGACGATCATACTTTCACGCGGCGATATGTACGTGCTCGGCGAGGCCTACGCGTTCGGCGTCATCTGGAGCTTCGTGTTCAAGACGCTCTCGGTCGTGGTGCTGCGCTACAAACAGACTTTCCCGCGGATGTGGCGCGTGCCGCTCAATCTCAAATGGTTCCGGCCCGGCGGCCAGGATTTTCCGCTCGGGCTGGTGGTCACTTTCCTGGTGTTGCTCGCGACCGCGCTCATCAACCTGTTCACCAAGCAGGTCGCCACTGTCGCCGGTATCGCATTCACCGCGATCCTGTTCGGCGTTTTCGAAATCTCACAAAAGATAAACGGTCAGGCCGAGCACGCCTACGGTGAGGAGCCGGAGAAGTTCAACCTCGAGATGGTGGAGGAGGAAAGCCTCGACCCCGCGATGTTCGGGCTCAGCGGCAAGCAGAGAAAGATCATCGCGATTCGCGATCCGCACAATCTCGCCCATCTGCATCGCTACCTCGCCGAGCGCGACAACGCGCAGCTCATCGCGCTGACAGTTCGCACCGAGCGCGGGCTTGCATCCAGCGAAGGCGCGCAGGTGTTCTCCGACGCGGAGGAAAAACTGTTCAGCCGGGTGGTCAAGGTATGCGAGGACCATGGCCGCGCGGTCAACCCGCTGGTCGCGGTATCCAACGACCAGATTTTCGCGATCGCGCGAATCGCGTACCTGCTGGACGCGGACGAAGTCGTGATGGGCGCGTCGGCGCGCTTCAACTCCGACATCCAGCTCGAGAACTTCGCGATGCACTGGGGGTCGCTCGCCGACTCGGAGCATCACGTGAACGTTCGCGTGCTCTCGGATGATTTGGACATCCGAGCCGAACTCTGACGGCGGAAGTTCCAGCACCGCTGCGTGCAGAAATCTCCTCGGCGAGATGCCGATGGCGTTAGCGCATAGCCTTTCTGGCTACATTGCGTTCCTCGTCCCTTCCCTCCATCTTCAACGCATGGATGCGAAACCGCGGAGCGGAAGTGCAAGGAGGCGCGCATGAAATGGCCAGCCGGATTTGAGCCGGAGAACTCGTCGGTCTATGCGCGCAACGAAATCGCGATCGCGGCGCCACCCGAGCGGGTTTGGCGATGGCTAATCCGGGCGGCGCGATGGCCCGAATGGTACAGCAACAGCGCCAATGTGAAATTCCTAAGCGGCGCATCGCCCGACCTCGCACCCGGCACCGAGTTCCAGTGGAAGACCTTCGGCGCGAACGTGCGCAGCAAGGTGATCGTATTCGAACCGCCGCATGAGCTCGGATGGGACGCGCGCGGCGTACTCAGCGCGTACCACGGATGGCTCATCGAACCCGCGTCCGGCGCCGCGGGATGCCGCGTCATCACCGAAGAATGTCAGAACGGACTCGTGCCGAGGCTCGCGTGGTGGTACCTGCGCCCGATGCTCATCCGCGGACATCAGAACTGGGTCGAGAGTCTCAAGCGCGTCGCCGAGGGCGGAGAACCGAAGTAAGAAGCAAGGTCCGCAACATCTGCTTGCTATGCGCCGGCGAGGCGCACCTCGAACGCGCCCCACGTATCGCGCATCACGCCGAGCGAGGTCAGCAGGCGCGCCGTCCAGAAATATGGAAGCGCATACCAGTATTTGCGCTGCACGAGTTCCAGCACGCGGTCGCGTGAGGCGACGTCGTCGAGCGGGCGCACTTCGCCGCTGAAGCTCTCGGCGCCGATGCGGAGCAGGATCTGCGGATGCGCCTTAACGTTGCGCACCCAGTTGCGATTCGTGTTGGCGGTGGGAAGGAAGATCTTGTCGCCTTCGACCATGAACCAGATGGTGACTTCGTAGGGCTTGCCGGAGCGGCGCCCGTGATGCGTCAGCCGCAGCGTCGCTTCGCCCGTGACGCGCGCCAATCGCTCGGACAGCTTAGCTTCCATGTGGTTCCCTCCGTTGGACTTAAGCCCGGTTCAGTTCAGGTCGCGGCTGCCTCGTAATCGCTCCGCACCAATCCCATCACTAGCGCGTCGACGTATTTTCCGTCGACGAAGCTTTCCTCGCGAAGCGTACCGTTGCGCCGGAAGCCGCACTTCTCGTAGGCGCGTATCGCGCGCGTATTTGGCGCGAGCACGGTAAGCCAGCCGCGGTTCAGATTCAGCTTCTCGAATGCCAGGCTCGCGACGGTCCGGACCACTCGGTGCCGTAACCCTTGTCCCACAGCCGTTTCTCGCCGATCGTGATAATGAACTCGGCCTTGCGGCTCCTCCAGTCGATCAAGCGGAGCCCGGTCTCGCCGATAAGGCCCCCCTCCAAAGTCTCGACCGCGAAAATTTTCGCGTCGTGAGTCGGCCGCGCGCCTTCCTCGATGAACTTTTCCACGCTCGCGCGAAACCGGCAGCTCCGGCGGACCCAGGAAGCGGATCACGTCCTCGTCCGAACGGCATCGCAAGACTGCGTCGAGGTCGGTTTTTTCGAAGGCGCGCAGCCGGACGAGTTTTCCTTGCATGAATGTACTTTAGCGAAATGCGGGAGGCGAAGAAGCGCGACAATCACTCCGTCATAGTCTGCATCACAGTGCCGCTGAGGCCGTCGACGATATCGACTTCGACCTTGCTGGAGACGCCATACTGTTTCTTGGCGCTGTCGATTCCGTCCTTCAGGTCGGTGAGAAATTTATCTTTCGCGAACGGCGGCATCTGATCCATCGGAAAGTTTTCCATCATCACCCTGGCCTTGAGCTGACCGGGCCACAGCACCGTGCCGACCTTGGGCCCGGCCACCGGGAGGTTGCGGACCATCTGCTCGATGGCGCCCTGGAACGTATTTGCCTTCGCCGCCGCCGCAGGTGCAGCAGCCGGCGAGGCTCCCGGCGCGGAGGTCGCCCGCTCCGACGCCGCGACCTCTGCGCCGCCGCCGGTCGCGACTCCAAGCTTCGCGATGAGCTCGCGCACCTGCGACTTCGCCGCTTCGTCGGGCGCGAGCTTGAGCGCCTGCGCGAGCGCCGCATTCGCCTTCGCGGGCTGGTTCTGCTCCGCGTACGCGACGCCCATGTTGTAGTACGCCTGGTAGAAGCCGGGATTCGACTTAATCGCCTTCTGATACTGCACCACCGCCTGGTCGGCATTGCCCGTGTCTAGGTACATCGTGCCGAGGTCGGTGCGCACTTCGGGGTCATCGGGCTTGCGCTTCAGGTAATGCTCGTATGCCGCCACTGCCTGATCGTAATTTTTCTTGTCGTAGTCGATGTCGCCAATTCCGCGCAGCGCGTCGAGGTTGTCGGGCGCGAGCTTGAGCACGTGCCCGTACGCTTCTTCGGCCTTCGGGTAATAGCTCTGATCGAACATCGCAGCGCGCATCGCGACTGCGCCGAATCGCGTCCACGCGATAACGTCGTTGGGCTTGGTGCGCGCGTCGCGCTCGACCTTGTCGATAAAGGTCCGCGCCTCGGTCGGAAGCTCGATTTTCGGATGGCCCGGCGGCAGCTTGCCAGCCTGCGTTTGCGCGCTCCCGTCGCCGCCACTTGTCGCGTTGGCCGCCTGCTCGGGCGCGCCTGATGACAACACAGAAGTTGACGATGAGGTTGATGCTGGCGGCGCGCCCGCGAGCTCGCGCACCATGTTCGGCGTGCCGAGCATGATCCATCCCGCAGCGCCCAGTCCCACGATCGTGATCGCGAGGAACACGGCCACGAAGGCGGTCGTGATCGGGATGTTGCTCAGGCTGAGATCGCCCAGGGTCCGCGGCCCGGCCGCGCGGCCGGCGCCGGAGGGCGGACCGCTTTGCAGCGCGCGGCCGCATTCGACACAGTACTTGGCGCCGACCGTCAGCGGAGCGCCGCATTGCGGACAAAATCGCATCAGCAGATTCCTACATTACGGCTTCGGTGCCGCGCAACGCGGCGGTACCGGGTTTCCTCGCTGATATTGTATAGTCGCGGCCGGATCGCAAGAAATTTTTCGAGGAGAACGACGATGCTTTTGTACGATTCATTCGGCCCCAATCCGCGCGCGATGCGGATGTTCCTGGCCGAGAAGGGAATCACGATTCCAACCAGGGACGTCGATTTGCAGAAGGCTGAAAACCGCCGCCCGCCCTACACCGATCGCAACCCGGGTGGCCAGCTCCCGGCGCTCGAACTCGACAACGGCAAGTGTATTGGTGAGACGGTCGCCATCTGGGAATACCTCGAGGAGAAGCATCCGACGCCGGCGCTGATTGGCGCGACCGCCGAGGAGCGCGCCGAGGCGCGCCAGTGGCAGCGCCGCGTCGAGCTCACCATCACGGAGAATCTGTACAACAGCTTCCGCTTTTCCGAGGGCGCGGCGATGTTCAAAGATCGCATGCGCATCCTGCCCGAGGCGGCGCCCGGGATGAAGCAGGTCGTGCAGGATCGCCTGAAATGGCTCGACGGCCTGCTCGAGGGCAAGGACTACATCGCGGGCAAGCGCTTCACGATCGCGGACATCATCCTGTTTAGCGCACTCGACTTCGGCGCCGGGGTCGGCCAGAAGATCGACCCGTCGTTGAAGAACCTCAACGCGTGGTTCCAGCGGGTCGACGGGCGGCCGAGCGCCAAGGCGAGCCTGCATCCGGCGTCGGCGAAAATGGGCATCAAAGGATAGCGGACTGCCACGACGCGAGACCGCGGCACCGCAAACGCAATCGGACGCGGCGGCATATCACGATGGCGGAAAATATCGAGCAGATTACCGCGCACACCACCGCGCTGGTGCGCGCGAAAACCGCGGACCCCGCCGCGCGCGTGACCGAGGTCACGCCGCTCCCGGGTCACGCCGGCTTCGGCTACAGCTTCATCCTCGCGCGCAGCGACGCCGCGGCGCAGCCTGCCGGCAAGCTGGTGCTGCGCGTCGCGCCAGAGGGCGTCAGGATCGCGGGGCCCGCCGACGTGGTCCGGCAGGCCCGGATCATGGAGTCGCTCGCCGACACCGACGTGCCGGTGCCGCCGATTCTATGGTACGGCGACGAGCCCGAGTTTTTCGGCCGTCCGTACTTCGTCGATGGCTTCGTCGACGGCTTCCGGATGGTCGACCGGCCCAACCTGCCGCGCGCCGAGGCGCGCCAGCTCGTCCGCGCCGGCATCGAGCGGCTCACCGCGCTGCATCGCGTCGACTGGCGGGCGCGGATCGCCGCCTGGGGCGGCGCGCCGACCCTGCTGGGCGACGAAATGCAGCGCCTCGATCATCTGCTCGACCGCCCGACGCTCGACCCGGGGATCGTCGCGCGGGCGCCTGAGCTGCGCGAGAAACTCCGCGCGACGATCCCCGATTCGCCGCGCACCGGATGCGTTCACGGCGACTTCCAATGGTCGAACGTGATGTTCCGCGACGGACGCGTGGTCGCGCTCATCGATTGGGAAATCGCGATGTTGGGGCCGACGCTGCTCGACCTCGGATGGCTATGTTTCTTTTCCGATCCGAACAGCTTTGTCGGCCGCGAGACTGGCACTCCCTCGGTCATGACGCCCGACGAGCTGGTCGCCGCTTACTCGGAGAGCGCGAAGTTTCCGGTTTCGATGGACGAAGTCGGGTGGTTCCGCGCCTTCGCCGGTTATCGCTTCGGCGTCATCACCTGTTTCAACCTGATGCTGCATCGGCGCGGCAAGCGGCACGACCCGCATTGGGAAGATATCGCGCTCTCCGCGCCGCGCATGTTCGAGCACGGCCTGGAACTGCTAAGCTAAATTTCCTTGCTGCGGCTGAGAGACCTCTGAGAGGGCTCGGAGAGCAGCGATTTTGCGCGCGCTTGATGCGCAAGGGAGGCAGCCACAATGGGCGGAGTGGCCATCCGGCAGGCCGAAAGCCGGGCAACGGACGAAGAACATCCGGCAATCAACGCGATCCTCGGCGCGAATCCGTTCGTCGGTCTCGACAATCGGCAGATGCTCGAGACCATGACCCGGTTTATGAGCAGCCTCGCCTCGCGGCCGGCGAGCGTCACCTCGCGCGGCCTACAGCTCGCCGTCGAGCTCGGTCAGATCGCGGCCGGCGTTTCCGACGTCGCGCCTGCGAGTGGCGACAAACGCTTTACCGACCCGACATGGTCGAACC
Organism: Binataceae bacterium (SeqCode); assembly: GCA_036521875.1. GTDB lineage: Bacteria > Desulfobacterota > Binatia > Binatales > Binataceae > DATDGX01. The sequence continues at coordinate 10,742 of DATDGX010000190.1, read as the reverse complement.
ATCCCGCATACCGCCGCCTGATGCAGACCTATCTGGCGTGGCGCACCGCGATGCACGAGTTGGTCGCTGACGGCGACGGCAGGGACTGGAAGGACGTCGAGCAGCAGCGCTTTGCGGTGACGCTGATGACCGAGGCGCTCGCGCCCACCAACACTTTTTTCGGCAATCCCGCGGCGCTCAAGCGCGCGTTCGAGACCGCCGGAATGAGCCTGGTAGCGGGTGCGCGCAATTTTCTGACCGACCTGTGGGAGAACGGCGCGATGCCAGCGCAGGTCGACAAGCGCCCCTTCGAAGTCGGCAAGAATCTCGCGATCTCGCCCGGCGCGGTGATTTACCGGAGCCCGCTCTGCGAAGTCATCCAGTACGCGCCGCAGACCGAAAAGGTCTTCGAGCGGCCGCTGCTTCTGATCCCGCCGCAGATCAACAAGTTCTACATCATGGACCTGGCGCCGGGCCGCAGCTTCATCGAGTACGCGACTAAACACGGCGTCCCGATGTTTGCGATAAGCTGGCGCAACCCGACGCCGGCCAACCGCGACTGGGGCCTCGACGAATACATCACCGCGTGCAAGGAGGCTATCGACGCGGTCTGCGACGTCTCCGGCAGCCCGGATTGCAACGTGGCAGGCGTATGCGCCGGCGGAATCACCACCGCGCTGCTGCTCGGACATCTCGCGGCGCGCGGTGAGCGGCGCGTCAACGCAGCGACTTTACTGGTTACGATGCTCGATACCAGCCTGCCGTCGATGACCGGGATGTTCGCGACCGAGGATGCGATCAAGGCCGCGATAGCCAAGTCCGCGCAAAGCGGCATCCTCGACGGCGCCGATATGGCGCGCGTGTTCGCGTGGCTGCGCCCCAACGACCTGGTGTGGAACTACTGGGTCAACAATTATCTGCTTGGCAACTCGCCCGCGCCATTCGATATCCTCTACTGGAACAGCGACTCGACCAACTTGCCCGCCAGGCTGCACGCGGGCTTTCTCGACCTGTTCCTGCGCAACCCGCTGGCGCATCGCAACGAGGTCTCGGTGCTCGATACCCCAATCGATCTGCGCAGCGTGACCAGCGATATGTACCTGGTCGCCGGGATGACCGATCACATCTGCGCATGGCGCGCCTGCTACCTGGCGACCCGGATGTTCGATGGCAAGACCGAGTTCGTGCTCGGCTCCAGCGGACACATCCAGAGCCTGGTGAACCCGCCCGGCAACTTCAAGTCGCGCTACTACCTCAATCCGAAGCTGCCCGAGGAACCCGAGCGCTGGCTAAAGGGCGCCGCGGAGTACAAGGGCACCTGGTGGGATCATTGGATCAAATGGCTGAGCGCGCGCTCGGGCGCGGAGCGGCCGGCGCCAACTGGCCTCGGCAGCGAGCGCTTCAAAGCGGCAGAGCCCGCGCCGGGGCTCTACGTCCACGAGCATCACTGAACGATTGTTTCGCGGCTGGCGGTATCCGGAAAAAAAGAAGGCGCGGCAGGAGGGAAGGTTCCTGCCGCGCCCGATGTGTCTGCTTGCGCCGGCTATCCGGCGATCACCTTCTCAGGTTCTCTATTGGTGATGGAAAATGCCCGCAAGCGAGATCCCGTCCAGGCACGCCGGAAAAGGCGGATTCGCGGAATCATCTCCGACGCTCAGCTCATGGTCAGGTAAAATGAAGCAGTTGGTGTCCGTGGTGCTGAACGTGTGGGCGGTATTTACCTGGTGGTCGCCACTGAGGTTGCGCGACAGCGCGAAGGTAAAGTTGATCGTATCTCCGCTCAGGCAAGTCGTATCCGTGAACACCAGCGTTATCGTGCCCGTACCGTCCGGGTTGACCACATAGGTGCTCAAGGTCGTGCTAAGAGTGGGTTTGCAGTTCACCTGGTCAAAGGTGTCATCCCCGAAGGCAACCCTGAGATCCCCGAAAGTGATCTTGCCGCCGCCGTTGAACTTCAACACGCCATTCAAGGCGAGCGACCCCAGGTTCAGGTCCGTATCCGTGTCGGAAAGAACCTCGGTAATGTTGTCCTGGTTATATCCGGTGCTTCCCCCAACGACGTTGAACAGGTAGTTGCCGGATAGCGAAGCAGGTAAAAATGGCACTACTGTGCCGGCGTACGCGGCGTTGGTGGCCAGGGCGATCGAGAGCGCCGCCACCAGGCCCCAAAATCTTTTACTGAACATTTGCGTCCTCCTACGATCTCGTCACTAAAGTTGCGACCTTCAGATGGCTGTCAAATTGCGATCCGCTACCTCGCGCCTCTATTGGTGCACCATCTCGCCGTCCAACACCACGGAAGTCATGCACACCGGCCTCTGCTTGGTGCCGAAAGATCCGCCAGGGTTGTTCAGCGAAAGCTCATCGGTGAAAGTGCATGGATTGTCTAAAGTACGCGTGGTGGAAAACGGGCCAGATGACACCTGATGTGTGGCTCCTAACGAAGAGCCGATCGCCACGTCGAATTCAATCGTGTCGCCCGAGAAGCAAGGATCCCCGCTGGGGTACGTGAGCGTCACCGCCGCTATATCGTGCGACGCGTCAAGAAGATAGTTTCCGCTGGTAAACGCGCCCGGATGGCAACTGAAGTTCGAGACCGTAAAATCCTCGCCGCCGACGTTGAGATCCGCTGATATCACCGTGTCAACCCCGTCAAAGACAATGACTCCGGTTACTGCCAGGGTGCCGGCCGATTGGGTATCCGCGTCTACGTCGAATCCTGCCAACCTGAGCTCGTAGGGCCCGCTCAGGATGTTGGCGGTGATCCCCGCCAAGACCGGCGCCGCTGTCAGACCGAGGATCAGTGCCGCCATCGCGGCCAGTGAAAGTTTCGTTCTCATTTCTCTCCTCCTGTTGATTCCTAATAATGCCTTTTGATCACTCTACCGCCGGCTCGTACTTACCGGCGTCGCATTCAAGCTGACGAATGCGCTCGACCTACGAACTTTTCATCCGCTCGATTGGTTCCCTCCTTTGGGCCAGGATCAAGGATCGCCCGGCGCAACGCCCTTGCTGCGCTTGACGAAATTGCCTTTCAGCACCAGCGACAGAATGTCCTCGGTTAATGGCGTAGTGGGCTCGGTCATTCCCACCGTAAAGGTCGTCGATACGATCTCGCTCTCATGTGGTCCGCGGTTAAGCCCGAAAAAGAAACTTATCTGCGCCGAGGCGAAGCAGGTGCTGGTGCTCGCGAAGGTGAGAGTGAGGGTCCCGGTGCCGTCCGCGTTCACGGTGTAGGTCCCGGAACTGATGGTCGCGTTGCAAGTCCAGTTGTCGTTGTTGTTGATGAGGTCGCCGCTGCTATCCGCACCGCTAAAGGACAGGTCGATACCGCTGACCCCGCCGACGCCGTCGAAGGTCATCACGCCGGCGGCCGCCACTTCACCAAAGTCGTCGTTATCGTCCAGGCTAAAGCCAGCGGCCCCGAATATATATGGGCCCTTAAGGTTTCTGGGCGTTAGCTTGGTGGCGTTACCAACTCCGCCGAACATCGCCACGGCCAATAGTGCGATGGCGACGGTCCGCCCCACCGCTTTCAGCTTCTGCATAGTCTCCTCCCGTGAATCCCCCGCTGAAGGCTCTACGCCTGCGCGGACATCTAACCCGTTCGTTTACAATAAGTCAAGTCAAGTAACCTAAAGTACATCCTGCGACTATCCCGCCAACCGCCGCACATGCGTCGCTCCTGCCATCATTCGGATCGCAACGACAGTTTCCACAAACCACCTGGACGCTCACGGTAACCCCCCGCGAGGCAGTGCCAATTCGCGATTCGACGATGCTTATATACTGAACGGCGCGCAGGGTCAACAATTTGTGCGCCCGAAAAATTGTGAATCGGAGGTTAATTTCGACGAGCTTCGGCCCGTTGGATCGTTACCGGATGGCAGAACTCGCGATAGTGCAACGGAAATCGTCAACGCAAATTCAAACTGGAAACACAAAATAAATTCAACCCGGGAAAGACTTGTCAACGGGGTCTGAGGAAGGCGGAGGGTTCGCGCCGTTACTACACGCGCGGCTCGCGCTCCAATCGTTCGAGCACGAAATTGATAAACGCGGGGCCGATAAGCTCGAATGAAAAATCGCGGCGAAGACGCGGCCGCTTGAGATTCGCCGGAGCGCTCACACGCTGACCGCGCCGCAACTGATTGAGCGCCTGAAGAAAAAAGGTGCTAAAAAGGCGCTATGGTGCGTAATCGCCGGCTTCAGCTTTGAGGCTCCGGAGGAGGGCACGGATGGGTGGCAAAGACGAGGACCGCTGGACCAGGCCGGTGCTTGCGCTCATCGTTTTGGTTCCGATGGCGTTCAACGCGGTTATGCTCTGGCCGCAACTGCTGCCCGCTGTGTACGGAAACGACGCCGCGTGGCACTACACGTTTATCCGCGCGGCGAGCGCGGCGCTTGCGAACGGTGACAACCCGTTCGACTTCTGGATGCCCGACACGGGACTGGGATTTCCACAATTTTTCTACTACCAGCACGTTCCTCATCTTGCCGTGGTTCTCCTTCACGCGCTGCTGTTGAAACGCGTCAACCTCCTGATGCTGTTCAACCTTGTGCAATATGTGCTGCTGGTCGTGTTCCCACTGACCGTCTACTGGTCGCTCCGGACCATGGAATTCTCGATGGGCGCGGCGGCAGTTGCCGCCGCATTTGCGCCGCTCATCTCGGAGCCCCGGTTTTTTATGGGCCTCGATTTCCACAGCTACACTTTCATCGGTTTCGGGATGTACACGCAGTTGTGGGCGATGCATCTCTACTTCCTCACGACTGCATGTCTGCAACGCTTGATGGCGAGGGGTTCCGGCTATTTGAGCGCGATCGTTTTCAGTTCTCTGCTGGTCCTGTCGCATCTGCTGTACGCGTACATGGCGGCCTTTTCGGCATTTGTCCTTTTCCTGATCAACCTCAAGAAAGAATCCACCCCGGCATGATTCGCTTCGGTCTAATTCTGATTCTTGCGCTGGCGATACTGCTCTATCCGGCACGGGCAGTGCGGCAACTGGTGCGATTGGCGATTGCCTGCGCCGTCGCCGGTGCGATTACCGCCTACTTTTGGCTTCCGTTACTGATCCAGTTGCCCTACGTTTCCCGGGGCGCGACGCTCGCTGAAGAAAACCCCGCATCGGGCCTGGTCGCGCAGATCGCCCCGGTTTTCAACGGCGCACTTATGGATTTCGGTCGCTTCCCCGTGCTGGGTCTGATGGTCGTCTTCGGGGTGGCTTACGCGCTCTATACTCGCGACCGCGCGGCCCGCGTGGGGTTGGGTCTGCTTGTCCTGTGGCTCATTTTGTACCTGCTGCCGCAAGAGTGGCCTGGCATGCGCGCATCAATGCCGATGGGTAAACTGGCGGTCACGGCACGCTTCAACGCGGGCCTCCAGGGCGCGGCGATTCTGCTCATCGGCCTTGGCAGCGAATGGCTCTGGAAGCTGTTCCGGCCGTTGCGGCCGCCCTGGCGCGTCGTGCCGGCATTATTCATTCTGCTGCTGATGATTCCGGCGTTGGTGCAACGCTATTCGTACTATCGGAAAAACCGGGAGGCCGTGGAGCGCTCCGCGCGCGACTTCAATGCGGACAGCGATCTTCGGGCCACGATTGCCCGCATCAGCAGTTCGCCCCCCGGCAGGGTCTACTGGCAAGCAGGCGCATTCCGAGGGCTTGGAGCTCTCAATCTCAGGCAAATCTCCACCTTCCTTGGCCTGCCGGGTTTGGATCCCGGCCAGCATTTTTCGTCACTCAACTCGCCGCTGTTGCGCCATTTCAACGTTCGAGATCCCGGCAACTACCAGCTGTTCAATGTGAGATACGTCGTGATGGCGGGTGGGAGGAGAGCGTCGCGGCCGCCTCCGTTTTTCCAGCCGCTACTGAAGACCGACCGGTACGTGTTGTACGGCGTCAAGACCAGCGGTTACACGGAGTTCGTTGACCTGAGCCCGGGAACGCTCAACATCACTCCAGTCTTCGGCGCTCAGAAAATCCTGCTGGGGGAGAACCAGTGGTGGGTAGCCAATGGCGACGCTGCGGCGGGAAAGTTCATGCTATGGCCATACCCGCCCTTGCGCAGTCCGCCGACGAACATCACGATGGGCGCCAGCGACGGAATATCGTCGGATGAGGAGGCCTCCGCGGGCCGAATAGCCGTGTGGGCCGAATGCAAAAAGACCTCGACGCTGGTCTTCAAAGTCACCTACCATCCGAATTGGGTGGTGACGATTGACGGACAGCGGCAGCAGACATTCATGGTCACGCCGAGCTACATCGGCGTTCAGGTGCCGGTGGGACGCCACCGCGTGGTCGCGGAGTACCGTTCCGGTCTTCTAAAGCAGAGTCTTCTGCTGGCAGGTTTGTTTTCGCTGATCGCAGCGGTGGTGCTCCGGGACCGATTCAGCCGCCTTGAAGAAACCATACTCGGCGTTGCGGTCCGCTGGTGGCCCGCCGTCAGCGGCGCGAAGCAAGACTAGCCGCTCGACGGTTTCCCGAGTTCGGATCGATCCTGTTCGGGCGGATTTGCGCGGCGGCTCCGGGAGCCGAGCACCAAATCATAAACGCGCCGATCGCCGCTCAGCTCGGGATGAAACGTCGCGGCGAACACGCGGCCCTGCCGCACCAGCACCGGTTCGCCGTTCCATCGCGCGATCACTTCGACCTCGGGGCCGGCGCGCCGGATGCGCGGCGCACGGATGAAGACTCCCGCGTAGGGCGGATCGAGTATCGCTTCGAAGGAGTCGACCTGGCGCCCGTACGCGTTGCGTTCGATATCGATATCGATCAGTCCCCACGACGGCTGCGGCGGATTGCTGACCTGGCGCGCGAGCAGGATCGCGCCGGCGCAGGTGCCGAAGATGGTTCCGCCGCGCTCCACGAGCCGCCGCGCCGCATCCTCGATTCCTGAGCCGGCCAGCAGCTTCAGCATCGTGGTCGACTCGCCGCCGGGGATTATCAGCACCTCGAGCGAATCGATTTCGCGGGCGCGGCGCACCTCGACCGCGCCTTCAATCGCGCGCACGTGCGCGGCGAAGTCGCCCTGCAACGCGAGCACTCCAGGTTTCATTTTAGTTCCCGGCTTCGCGATCATCTGCTTTGCTTCGAACGCACTATCCTGGGATTACCAGCCGCGCGCCTGGAGCAGCTCTTCCTTCGGAATCGAGGAGATCTCGAGCCCGGGCATCGCGTTGCGCAGTCCGTCCGACACTTCGGCGAGCACTTTGGGATCGCGGAAGTGGGTGGTCGCCTGTACGATCGCATGCGCGCGTTCCGCTGGATCCTCGGACTTGAAGATCCCCGAGCCGACGAACACGCTCTCCGCGCCAAGCTGCATCATCAGCGCCGCATCGGCCGGCGTCGCGATTCCGCCCGCCGCGAAGTTCGGCACCGGAAGCTGGCCGTTCTCGGCGACCCATCGCACCAGCTCGTAGGGCGCGCCGAGCTCCTTGGCCGCGGCCATCAGCTCTTCGCCGCGCAGCGTCGTCAGCCGGCGGATTGCCGAGGTGACGGCGCGCATGTGCCGCACCGCCTCGACGATATTGCCGCTGCCCGCCTCGCCCTTGGTGCGAATCATCGCGGCGCCTTCGCCGATCCGCCGGAGCGCCTCGCCGAGATCGCGCGCACCGCATACGAACGGCACCTTGAAGGCGTGCTTGTCGATATGAAACGACTCGTCGGCCGGCGTCAGCACCTCGCTCTCGTCGATAAAGTCGACGCCGAGCGACTCCAGGATTTGCGCCTCGACGAAATGCCCGATCCGTACCTTGGCCATCACCGGAATGGTGACCGCGGCCTGGATCTCGCGAATTTTCCTGACCGGCGACATCCTCGCCACGCCGCCCTCTTTGCGGATGTCGGCGGGAACCCGCTCCAGCGCCATCACCGCGACCGCGCCGGCCGCCTCCGCAATCTTGGCGTGCTCCGCCGAGACCACGTCCATGATGACGCCGCCCTTGAGCATTTCGGCGAGTCCGGTCTTGAGTCTCAGAGTTCCCGTCTGTTCCATTATCGTTATCTCCTGATTGTTTCTAAATTATACAGAATGACCAGTTACGAGAATCTACCGAACGGATCATCTTTTAGATGATCATGCCCAGTCCGCTCCGCTGGCGGCCGTCAGCGCCGCGCGCGATGAGCGATTCGACGATCGCGCTGAGGCGCCGCACGCCGGTGCGAATTTCCTCCGGGGTTCCGTGCGCGTAGCCCATCCGGAACGAGTTGAGGTAGCGCCCGTCAACGTCGTGGGGCGGACCGGGAACGATCGAAACTTTCTGCTCGATGCCGCGAAGAAAGAGCTGGATCGAGGAAACCCCGGCGGGCATCGTGACCCAGAGCTGGAAGCCGCCCTGCGGGCGCGTCCAGCGCACCCCCGCGGGCATGAACTCCTCGAGCGCGGCGAGCGCGGCGTCGCGGCGGACGCGGTAGTACGCGCGCATCTTCTCGAGATGCTTCGCGTAGCCGTTGCGCAGGAACGCGGCGGCGATTCCCTGCACCAGCGAAGGCGCGGCGACGTCCATGTAGCGCTTGTAGGTGAGTAGCTCGCCGATCATCGGACGGTCCGCGACCAGGTAGCCGACGCGCAGGCCGGGCATAAAGGTCTTGGAGATCGAGCCGATCAGGATGCGCCGCCCCGGCGGCAGGAGCGAGTAGAGGCTCGGCGGCTCGGCGCCTTCGAAACGCAGCTCGCGGAAAATTTCGTCGACCATCAGGCAGGTGTCGTTGCGGCGCACGAAGTCGGCGAGCTCGTGACGCTTGTCAGCCGGCATCGTCTGGCCGGTCGGATTTTGAAAATCGGGGCACAGATAGCAGAGCGCCCGCTGGCCCACCGCGAGCGCGCGCAGGGCCGCAAAATTCGGGGTGCCGTCTTCCCACGGAACGCTCTGCACCGGATGGCCAAACAGCATCAGGGCGCCGGGAACGCCGGAGTACGTCGGCGTCTCGGCGATTCCGAGCCGGCCGTCGTCGCGCGCCCACGCCGCCACCATCGCGACCGCCTGCTGCGAGCCGTTGGTGATGATGATTTCGTCGGGGGCGGCGGCAACCCCGCGGCGGGTCAGCGTCTCGCTGAGCGCCACGCGGAGCTCCTCGAGTCCCGAGGGCCCGCAGTACTCGTAGAGCCGGCGCGGATTGGTCGCCAGCGCCTCCTGGGTGAGCTTCTCGAGCAGGCCGTCGGGAATCGTCGCGGGACTCGGCACGCCGCCGGAAAGATTGATCGTGCCGGGCGGGCGCTCGACCGCCATCAGCTCGCGCAGGCCGCGCGCAAAGCCTTCGCGCAGGCGGCGAATCGAGCGCGTCAGGTCGGGACGCGGCTCCGGCGGCGCGGGCAGGGCGGACTCGCCGGCGGAGGCGACAAAGGTGCCGCGGCCAACTTCGGAGCGAACCAGGCCGGCTTTCTCGAGCTGCTGGAAAGCCTTGACCGCGGTGAGCTTGTTGATGCCGAGGTCTTTGGCCACGTCGACCGCGGACGGGAGGCGGTCGCCGGCCTTGAGCTCGCCAGCCTCGATCGCAGTGCGCACGGTTCTCTCGATGCGGCGGTAGAGCGGCGACGCGCCGTCGGGTTTCAGCTTCAGCTTGAAGGCCATCGATGTGATATATACTACAGCATATACTATAGTCAACTGGCGGAGGCGGGACGATGGTCGGCGCCGCAGGTCAGTTTGTCAACCTGGTCGCCCTCAGCGGGCGGCCAGGATTTCGGCGAGATGGCGGGTTTCGATCGCGAGGCCCGCGCGATGCAGTCCGCCGCCGATCTGCATCAGGCATCCGCAATCGTTGGCGACCACCACTTCGGCGCCGCTCTCCTTGATGCGCGCGATCTTGTCCTCGAGCATCGCGCCCGAGATGTGCGGGAACTTGACCGAGAACAGCCCGCCGAAGCCGCAACACTCCTCGCGCTCGCGAATCTCGCAGAGCCGAATCCCGCCCACCGCGCTCAACAGCGCGAGCGCTTGGTCGCGCGCGTGCAACTCGCGCATCAGATGGCACGACGGATGATAAGCGACCGCGCGCTCGAAACGCGCACCCAGGTACTTGACCTTCAACACGTCGACCAGGAACTGCGAGAACTCGAAGACCCACGGGCGAATCGCCGCGGCCTTCGCCAACAGCTCGGGTTCGCCGGCGAGCAGGTCGGAATAGAAAATTTTGACCATGCTCGCGCAGGATCCGGACGGAATGACGATCGGCACGCCCGGCGTGACCGAAGCAAGGAAGAGGCGCGCGAGGTCGGTCGCCTCCGCGCGCATCCCCTCATTGAATGCGACCTGGCCGCAGCAAAACGCGCGGCGAATCGGACGCACCTTGAGCCGCAAGCGCTCCAGCACGATCGCCGCGGCCTCGCCGGCCTCGGGAAAAAATTCCTCGGCGAGGCAGGTCGAGAAAAGCTGGACTTCAGTCATCGCGCGGCCAGGTTATGATCACATACAGCGCCTTGGGGCCGTGCACTCCCAGCACGATGCGCTTCTCGATGTCCGCGGTGCGGCTGGGACCGGTGATGAGCGAGACGCGATGGCTCCCGATGATGTCGGCGCCAATCATCGCGAGCGCTGCGGCGAGGTCGGGGAGTATCCGATCGATATGCACGATGATGAGGCTCGCGGGCGGCAGCAGGGTGAGCGCGCCGGGACGATGCTCGGTTGCGATGACCGCGAGCGTGCCGGTGGCCGCGATGGCGCAATGCGCCTCGGCGATGCCGAGGTCGCATTGCGCCATCCGCTCGCGCATCACGATGCGCTCGGCGGAATTGCGGATGGGCGCGGCGTGGACGACGGCGAT